>NZ_CAXBDC010000035.1:0-40409 GCF_963974195.1 uncultured Nisaea sp. | reverse complement strand
GACCTGCTTGATCGGGCCATCGCCCCATATGTCGGCGTTCACTGGGAGCGGACTCTCGGCGAAAGCGGGCGGCTGGTCCGGGACGAGGGAGAGGATGACGACGTGGTTTCCTTCGTCGTCGGGTTCCGGGTCATGCTCTGACCTGTATATCTCATCGACTACTCCGGCGGTCCACTTCGCCGGAGTAGTTGAAACCCAAAATACCGATATACTGCGAGAACCCTGAAGATGATCGATCCCCGGCATCCGTTCCTGGACGAAATCATTCATGCACTGGGCCACAAGATAGGACCATCGGTCCCTATGTGGCTGCACCCGGTAATGCATGTCGTATTGGTCTGGGCGCCGCTCGCCCTGGTTGCCGTGGGTTTATATTTCCTGGTCAAGGCGCTTTGGAACAATGCGCGCGCAAGGGCAAAATCACTCCCGTCCAAGCGAACCTATGCGCAGGGTGAAGCGGGGATATATGCGTTCGTGCTCAGTTACTCGGCACGGAAACAGGCAATGCTGATCGCAGCCGGCCTCCTCTCGCTTCCCATCCTGTATGCCACGCTCGAACTGCCGAAACTGATCATCAATAACGCACTATCGGAGGCTAGACCGGAATCAGTGATCGACCGGTTCGGCTTCTCGGAAACGACCCTACTATTCGTGCTCAGCGGATTGTATCTCCTCGCCATTGCCGCAAACGGCCTCGCCAAGTACTGGCTCAATGTTCGAAAAGGACGTGTCGGTGAGCGCCTTCTCCGTCGCCTTCGCCTGACCATATTCCGGCATTGGCAGCGCAGGGCTCACGGAGAGCGAGATACCGAAGTCATCCCACTGATCACACAGGAAATTGAGCCGATAGGCGGATTTGCTGCCGATGCGTTCGCTGTTCCCGTTTTCCAGGGCGGGACTCTGGCGACAATCTTGTTTTTCATGTTCCTCCAGGACCCCGTACTCGGCGCAGCCGCCCTGACCCTGCTGCCGGTTCAGCTTGCACTGATCCCTAAAATCCAGCGGCGTGTGAACGCGCTGACACGAACGAGAGTTTCCGGAACCCGGGCCTTCGGCCGAGAGCTTGGAGCTGTTTTGCAGGACAGTGGCGCCCCGCGTTCGTCCGGTATCCGGTTCTCCATACGCAAGAGGATCCGGTTTCTCGAGGAGGTGCGTGAAAAGATCTACCGCTGGAAATTCTTCCAGAAAGCGCTGAACAACTTCCTGACCTCGCTCACCCCGTTTTTCTTCTACTCCATCGGAGGGTACCTTGTCCTCGAGGGTCGCCTGACGATTGGCGCGCTTGTCGCCGCGCTTGCCGCCTACAAGGACATCTCAGCACCTCTGAGGGAGCTTTTTCAACATTATCAAATCCTTGAAGATGTGAAGATTCGCTACGCAGCACTTCAGGACTTCATTCACGAAACCCGCCACCAGAGCGGTGACGAAGAACTTGTGGATCTTGGCAACATGGAGCGGAGGACAGCATGAGACTGGATGTCATCAAGGGAAAACCGGCTCTCCGCGCCGGGCTCGCCATATTTGCCTCCCTGATGTTTTCAGAGGGCTTCGGACAAGCGAATGCGGACATCTCCAAAGATGTCTTCGATGCCATCTCCATTGAGCAGCTCTCCGTCGAACCTGCCACGCAAGGGGCTTCGGCGCGTGTCAAGTTCGCCATTGAGAATGAGAGCGGGCAGCCGCTCACGCTCACCGGGGTGAGTTCCGGCACAGCGTCGTCCGGTGCCTTGCGGCTGCGCTTTCCAATCACCGGAATGAGCCCTGTCCCCGAGCTGGCGATTCTGGATCGCGAACGCCTGGACCTCGGAACCTCGCATGTCGAAGCGGTGCTGCTTGATGTCCGGGAACCGATCAGTCATGGCGACACGGTTCATCTGACCCTTCACTTCCGCAGCTTCAGCATTCCCGTCGTCGCCCACGCCCATCCGTAACGCTCAACGGGTGTCGATGGCTTTGGAGGCGGAGCGTTCGGCCTAGCGGGTCGCCCTGTCACGAAGCCTCATCCTCAATGGCTGTGTTCGGTTTGCGGAGCCAGCCAACGAGCCAGATAGAACCGCTCGAAGACAAAGACCGAGATAATCGCCCCGGCCGCGTAAAACACGATCATTGGATCGGTATCCAGCTTCATCAGAGTGAATGCAGCAAGCACGGTGCCGTCAAATCCGAGCGCCAGCAGCAACACCGGCGCCGACGCTCCGGTCTCGTGGCGCCGGAAGCGGAACACACCCCAATGCACCACCATATCCATCACGAGGTAGAAGAATGCACCGAGTGACGCAATCCGGCTCAGGTCAAAGAAAACAGCGAGGATCGACGCGATCACCACGGTGTAGACCAGCGTGTGTCGCTGGATTGTCCCGGACATGCCGAAATGGCTGTGGGGGATCATCTTCATGTCCGTCAGCATGGCAAGCATGCGGGATACGGCGAAGACACTTGCGAGGACGCCTGAAACAGTGGCGACGGCTGCGAGGAGCACGGTCATATAAAAGCCGGTATTGCCAAAAGCCGGCTCGGCTGCTTCGGCTAGGGAATAGTCCTTTGCAGCAATGATTTCGTCGAGGCTTAAGCTCGAGCCGACCCCGAAAGCGACCAAAAGATAGGTTAGCACGCAAATCGCGATCGAGATCATGATAGCGCGGCCCACATTGCGATGCGGGTTCGTGATTTCGGCACCGCTATTGGTGATGGTCGTGAATCCTTTAAAGGCTAGGATTGCCAAGGCTACAGATGCGACGAAACCTATCGGGCCGAACGAGCTTCCGGGATTGGAGGAAGAGGCTGCAAAGCTGAAGCCGCTTGACCAGAGTGCGGCGATCCCGAACAGGGCAATACCGCCGATCTTGACAGCGGCCATCAAGATCGAGAACAACCCCACGGACCGGTTTCCGGCAATGTTAATCAGAAATGCGAACACGATGACCCCAACCGCGAGTATCGGCACCAACGGTCCGTCCGCGATATCGAAGGGGCGCAGCACATAAGTCGCGAAAGTTCTCGCAACGAGACTCTCGGCGATAACCATACTCAGCGCCATTAGGAGCGCGGCGCCGGCGGCGACTGCCCCCGGTCCGTAGCATTTTTGCAGGATCATTGCGATCCCGCCGGAAGAGGGCCAAGCGTTCGACATGCTGATGTAACTGTAGGCGCTGAACCCGGTGATTATGGCCCCAACGATGAAAGCCAGAGGAAACAAAGGCCCTGCCAGTTCTGCTATTTGTCCCGTCAAGGCGAAGATCCCGGCGCCGATCATGACTCCGGTTCCCATGGCGACGGCGCCACCGAGTGACAATGAGTCGGCTTGATAGCTTGCTTCGCGTTTTTCGTTTTTGGCGCTGTTCATTTGATCGAGTTCTCCTCAAGTGTTTGCGCGTAGGTTTCTGGGCTTCCGGCCCTGGTTCTCCAAAGACCGAAAATGATGCCTATACCCGACAAGAGTCCGAGCCCCGTGAGACTGAAAAGGATGTCCATACCGTCATCTTCTATCGCCCTGAGACCGGCGCCGGTATGCGATAGCAGGAACGTCGCCGGTATCATCCCGGCGGCGGTCGCGAGGGCAAACCACGACCGATCCAAGCGAGTGAGGCCTGCGGCATAGCTGATCACGTCGAAGGACACAGCCGGCAGCAAGCGGGCGATAAATACGACCGTGGTGAGGCCGACTTGGGAGTTCACCGTTCGCGGAAGCGAGATCGTCCCGATCCAGCGGCCAATCCGTTCTCGCCCGAACCGTCTGGCGAGTTCGAATGCGATTAGTGCGCCGATCTCGGCACCAGCAAGTGCGTATATAGTGCCCCATAGATGCCCGTAGACCGCTCCCGCCGCCAATGTGATCGGGGCGCTTGGTATGGGGCTGAACACGACAGCGGCTGCCATGATGAGCATGAGAATCACTGGACCCCATTGACCGGTATCCGCGATCTTGACCACGATTTGGTCGGCGGACCACCAAGGCACCGCTGAGGCGAGCGCATAGAGTAGTCCGGCCATGGATATGACCGTGACCGTTGCAGCTATGTGTTTGACCGGCAATGTGAAGCGATAGCCGAAGGTCAATTTTGAGGGCCTCCACTCGATGGAAGCGGATCTCCGAAGCGTGGGATGAAACGGGGTGTCCGTTCGGCATAGCGGCGATATTCTTCGCCGAAGGCGGCTTCGGCGGCCTTTTCTTCCGACAGTGACAGGCGCCAATACATGAACAGCAGAACGGGATACATCGCGATGGTGAGTAGCGTCGGCCATTGGACGAGAAACCCGGTCAGGATTGCGACGAAACCGACATACTGAGGATGCCGGATACGCGCATAGAGACCGGCTACGGCGAGCCTTCCCTCCTTTTGCGCCTGATGGAGGGCGGGCCATGCTGCTGATAGGAGAAGGAAGCCGATGCCGAGCAAGAGAAAACTTAGAAGGTGGAACGGCCCAAAATGGGGATTGTTTTCCCAGCCGAATATCATTTCCGGGAGATGCCCCGAATCATGAGCGAGCCAATTGATATTCGGATAGGCGCTCTGCAGCCAGCCTGACAGCAGGTAGATGGTCAGAGGAAACCCGTACATCTCCGTGAATAGAGCGATCAAAAAGGCGCTGAAGGCACCAAAAGACCTCCAGTCGCGTTTCGTCTGCGGTTTGAAGAAGCTGAAAGCGAAAATGATAAACACGGCCGAATTGATGATCACCAATGACCACAATCCGTAGTCAGCCTGCGGCTCAGTCATTATTCCGCTCCCCGGCTTGTTCGCCGAATGATCTCGGTGTTTCGTTTCCTTTTTTCGATCCGGGGCTGTGATCGGAATCGGCCGGAGCTTCGTTGCCGTGCCCGTGTCCTCCATGCATGAAAACATGAAGCAACGGACATGCAAGAAGTAGGAGATAGGGGAGGTAGGGTACGGCTAACTGAATGTGGGCCGAGTGCTCTGTCCAGAGGAAGTATCCGGCGATTAGAATAAATCCTGCGTAAGCAATAGACCTGCGATTAAACAAGGAGTTCATTTATACCATCCAACCGACAGCTCCGAGGCTGTCGTTCAATGTGCTTCGAGTAACTGAGGAAGGGTAGATCCGGTATCGAATCCACCATTCATCTGACTACGACCATTTGATGCCCCACTCCGGAGAGTTGGAACCTCTTGACCACTGCGCCGCTCGAGATGTCGACCACCCAAGCTTCTGGGTTAGCTCTGGATGAGACTAGAGCCTGACCAGAATTCGGAATCGTGGTCACGTGATATGGCTCGGAACCTAGGGGGTAGGTCGTAATTGAGCCTGATTTTAGGTTTATGGACGCAACGGCATCGCTTCCTGTAACTGCGACAAACAGACGTTTTCCGTCATCTGACAGATCGAGACCGTGAACTTCACTATCGATGGCAATGTCTCGGAGAACTTTACCGGTGTTGACATCCAGCTCGATGACGCGGCCTGTGCCGGAATCTGCGATGTAAAGAGTTCCGGCACCCAGTCCGTACGCCATATGCTCAGGCGCTTCTCCTGCGAGAAAATTGCGCCTAACAAATGCGCGCGCAAGATCGACTTCGCTTACAGTCCCGTTCCCGGTGTTCGTCACAAAGGCCGTTTGGGATGACTGGTCAATGATTGAGTAATTAGGCATCGGGCCGGTTGGAACCCATCCGGTGACCTCATAGTTGCTCAAATCGATTATAGAGATGCCGTCGGCCCCCGGATGGGTGGCAACTGCATAGCGGCCATCTGGGGACATCGCCGTGTGATGTACTGCACCGGGAACTTCTAATCGACGAATGATAGTTCCTGAAGCTCGGTCGATGATGGAGAGGATGCTGATACCTGCAATGGCTGGCCCGATCGATTTTCCAGAGGCCCCATGATGGGCAGTATGCTCGCCAGCAGTTACGGAAGCTGGAGCCTCCACGGGTTTGTCCGTTTCTATGAAACTTCCGGCGACGAGAACGCCGGAATTCGCCGTCCCGGACAGACCGTGGACCGCTTCCAATCCGTCAATTCGGCGGATCGTAGATCCGTTTGCACCATCGACTACGAGAACCGAATCGGCACTCCCTTCCGGGACATAAATCGTCTGGGCATAAACCAAACTGGAGGTGACGCTTAGCATAGCGGTAGTAATGATCGCCCCAAATGGCTTAGAGAATGTGGATTTCAGGTGAGATGACAAAGCGCTAGCAAAGGAACTCGCTGTCACGAGACAGCACCGGGATCGCTGAGAAAATCTCGACGACATCGTTCACTCCATGGATTCTGGTCGTGACCCTCAGAGTTCACCCCCCCTGAGAGATCAGGTCCTTGTATATTTTTCAGATTGTTTGGCAGAGACCAGGCGGCCCGGAATTACGGAGGCACGCCTTAGCCCCATCAAACGGCTCGCCAATTGGCCAAGCCTTCGGAAAAGCCATTAGACCGATTTGCTCAACGATGGCGGCCTGAGCAAGCCAGTCACAGCCAATCCGTCACCAAGGAAATTCGACTGGGAATGGAAATGTCTCGAAATAAAATGGAAAAGCCGCAAAACATCATTCGCGACAATAAAAGTCAGACAAGCGAATGTGAGATGACAACGCACCTCCGGATCGGAGGGAGAAGTGTTTTCTGAATCAGTGTCCTGTTCGTCAAAATCCTGCACGGTCAACTCGGTATGATGCGCTTGGGATTCCCACGGATCGATCACGACAGCTTTGTTGGCAATTAGAGACAGAAAGGCCATTGCGACGAAAAGTGGTGCCGCCCAATAAGCTCTCTGTCTGCCAAAAATGCCAAGCATTCTCTATCTTCCTATTTTCGAGTACCTTGGACAATCTCAGCGTTTGGTGCCTTGATCCAGATCAAGAAGAAAGCGTACAGAAACACTTTCGCTACCCCCCATTCTCTCACCGGATCCCGTTTGCAAGTTGCAGAGCGCGAACGTACTTAACGATCATCTCGACTTGCTTCTCGGTCACGCCATTAACGGGCTTCATATCTCCGAACCGCCAATGATGGGCTCGTGCGCCGCGTAGGGCTGCGAGATAGAAGGATTCGTCGCTATGGTGGCCCGCCGCATATACACGATGCAGGAATGGAGGACCCTTGTCGGTCCCCACGCCATTTATTCCATGGCATGCTGCGCAGAATTTGTCGTAAGCGATTTTCCCAAATACTGCCGCACCTTTCAGGTCTGGTTGTCTGACCTCCTGACTCCATGCGGAAGTGGACAGAACCACTAACGCAATCGCAGTCGATGTAAGGACTCGCATATTATTCTCCCTTGTCCGAACGCGTGACTTTCTGTTGCCTTTGCTGAATTTCCCGTGGCCAGGTACTCTTGATGAAAGACAGCACGGCGACGATGCTTCGATCGTCGAGGATCTCGTCAAAGCCGGGCATGTCGCTCTCGTATCCGTTACCCACCAAAACGGTCGGACCGAATTTTGTCAGTTCGAAGATGATGCGATCCGGGTGATGCCACGTATGGCCGCTCTTATCGTGAGGCGGTGCGGGTAGCCGCCCGTCCGCTCTTCTTTGTCTCCAGGACGGCTGCCCCTCCAGATTCTGTCCGTGGCAAACTGCGCAATGTTCGGCGTAGATGATTTTCCCGGCGGTCACGAGTTCCGGATTGTTGGTATCCAACGCGGGGGCCGACGTATTGTTCTGTCCCTGCCAATAAAAAGCGGCCAAGCCGGTTCCGATAATCGCGACGATCGCAGCGGCCCCGAGTACGATGTTTCGGGCTTTCACCGCGAAAGAGCCTTCTTTCGATCCTCGAACTCTTCTCTGTCGATTTCCCCTCGTGCGAAACGCTCTTCAAGGATGCGCAAGGCGGAGCCGGCACTGCTTCCAGACCCGAACAAGCGGCTGACGACAACAATTGCGACAATGATCAGTCCAAGCGCGACCAGCATCATGAATGGCCCCATGAACCAGCCGCCGTATATCATGTGTTCGCCGTAGAAACCGTCGCCTGGAGCTGCTGTCGCGGTGCGCGCGAGGGCCGCTGATCCAGCTAAAGCAGTTAGGCTGCAGATACCTTGTCGGATTAGCATGTTTTGTCCTCCCGTGTGCGTGAGCCTAGTGACGTATAAGGTTCCCGGAGCTACCGTCGCCGGAAAGATCGTTGATAATCGGACATTCAGGGCGATCGTCCCCAGCGCAATGATCGAGAAGGTGAACAAGAACCTCACGGAGATTTCTCAATTCGACGATCTTCACCTCGATCTCATCCAGGTTTTTCTGGGCAAGTCTCTTCACGTCGGCACTGCTCCTCCCCGAGTCCTCATAAAGCGACAGAAGCGTTCGACAATCATCGACGCAGAAACCAAGACTCCGGGCTCTTTGAACAAAGCGCAATTTGTGGATCTCGATGTCTCCATACTGCCGGTAACCGTTCTCGGAGCGTGGAGCCACAACCAAACCGATATCCTCATAGTAGCGGATTGTCTTGACCGGCAGGTTCGACGCCCTTGATGCTTGACCTATATTCTTGAGAATGCTCATTTTTTCCTCACGAGCTGTAAGCGCCGGTGTGTGCGGCCCAGTAAGGTGCCACGTAGCCTTACTTTAGCCGGACTCGTTTGAGACGCAGCGCGTTGCCGACCACGGAAAGCGACGAAAGGCTCATGGCCGCCGCCGCAAGGATTGGTGACAACAGAATCCCAAAAACAGGATAGAGCACACCCGCAGCGATCGGCACGCCGGCTGCGTTGTAGATAAAGGCAAAGAACAGGTTTTGACGGATATTTCGCATCGTCGCCGTCGACAGGTGACGCGCTCGTACGATGCCCTGTAGATCGCCCTTTACCAGCGTGAATCCAGCGCTCTCGATTGCAACATCGGCTCCGGTACCCATTGCAATGCCGACATCCGCCTGTGCCAGCGCCGGCGCGTCGTTCACACCGTCGCCAGCCATTGCAACCTTTTGGCCCTGCCCTTGGTGCTCCCGGACGATGTTGACCTTGTCTTCCGGCAAGACATCAGCGCGAAACTCCGCAATTCCAAGGCGATCGGCGACCGCTTTCGCGGTCCTGGCGTTGTCGCCAGTCGCCATAAGAATCCGTAGCCCGGCATCCCGCAGCGCCTTGAGTGCTGCCGGTGTAGTTTCCTTTATCGGGTCTGCCACTGCGATAAGACCGGCCGCCTTTTTGTCAATTACGACGAACATCACTGTCTCGCCGTCATTTTGACGGGCCTTGATCGCCTCGCCCAGTTCTCCGGTTTCAATGTTTCGTTTTGAAAGAAGTCTTTCGTTGCCGAGAGCGACCTCAGTTCCGTCGATACTGCCGACCACCCCCATACCCGTGATTGCTTCAAACTCACCGACAGAGCGTAGAGTAAGACCTCTTTCCTTTGCGCCCTTCACGATGGCTTCGGCAAGGGGGTGTTCCGAGCCGCGCTCCAGGCTTGCCGCGAGCGTCAGAAGCTCAGTTTCGTCAAATCCTTCCGCAGTTTCCACAGCAACCAGCTTTGGGCGCCCCTCGGTCAGAGTGCCCGTCTTGTCCACAACCAGTATAGAGACAGCGGAAAACCGTTCGAGAGCCTCGGCGTTCTTGATAAGCACGCCAGCTTCTGCGCCTCGGCCCGTCGCAGTCATGATGGACATCGGCGTTGCGAGCCCGAGCGCACAGGGGCAAGCAATGATCAGCACCGAAACGGCGACAACCAATGCATAGGCCATGGCCGGTGGCGGGCCCCATATTGACCAAGCAGCAAAAGCCGTGGCCGCTATCAAGATGACAGCAGGGACAAACCATCCGGCCACGGTGTCAGCTAGCCGCTGAATCGGCGCTCTGCTGCGTTGCGCCTGACTCACCATGTCGACGATTTGGCTGAGCAGGGTGTCCTTGCCGACGCGACGCGCTTCCATGATGATCGAACCCGACTGGTTGATCGTCGCGCCGGTCACGGTGTCTCCGGATGATTTCTCCGTGGGAATAGACTCGCCGGAGATCATCGACTCGTCAATCGATGTGCGACCTTCATGGACGACGCCATCGACGGGAACCTTTTCTCCCGGTCGGACGCGTAACCGGTTGCCGACGACCACTTGATCAAGATCAATCTCTTCCTCTGTTCCATCGTCCCGGACAATGATCGCAGTCTTTGCCGCAAGGCTCAGCAGGGCTTTGATTGCTCCCGACGTCTTTTCTCGAGCGGACAGTTCCATGATCTGACCGAGTAGAACCAGAATCACGATGACCGCTCCGGCCTCGTAATAGACACCGACCGACCCGTCACTGTTTCTGAAGCCATCGGGGAACGTCTGTGGCAGAATCGTTGCAATCAAACTGAAACCATATGCCGCCCCGACACCGAGTGCGATCAGGGAAAACATGTTCAGGTTTCGGGAGAGGAACGATTTCCAGCCACGCACGAAAAATGGCCAGCCGGACCAGAGTATGACCGGCGTTGCCAGAACGAGTTCAGCCCAACTCGCCATCTGTTCGCCGAGCCATTCGCGAACCGGTATGCCTAAGTGTGGCCCCATGGCCAAAACCAGAACGGGTAGAGTCAGGATCGCACCAACCCAGAATCGCTTGGTGAAATCGATCAGTTCAGGGTTTGGGCCCGCGTCGGCCGAGGGCAACAACGGTTCAAGCGCCATGCCGCAGATCGGACAGTCTCCGGGGCCTTCTTGAATGATCTCTGGATCCATCGGACAGGTGAAGAGGGTATCTTCCGGCATCGGCTCATGCGCTGGCCTGCCGGTCATATATGTATCGGGAGCTGCCAGGAATTTGTCTTCGCACAAGGACGAGCAGAAATAAAATTTCTCCCCGCCATGTTTTTGCATATGCGCGGCACTGGAGTGGTCAACCGACATGCCGCAGACCGGGTCCTCGCTCCTCAGATAACTCTCGGGGTCGGACTGGAACTTGGTCAGGCATTTTGGATTGCAAAAGTGATACAGGTGACCCGCATGATTGAGTGTCAGATCATCTTTTCTATGCTCGACAATCATGCCGCACACCGGATCCCGGGTAACAATCGTCTTCCCGGAACTCCGCGTTTCTGACGACAAATTGACCATAGTCTGCTCGCTTCCAGATCTATTTAGTTTGATGATAATTGACTCTGGTCCTTCCAGTTGGTGGAGGGTCAAGAGATATGATGGGAATTTTTTAGATAGTTAGATCGATGGTTTTTGGTGGCAGCTGTAAGAACATGCCTTAACTGTGGGCTGCTTGCTTAAATTATGAGAAGTTTTTAAAAAATTAATAATACTATCAATGCGTTATGACGTTATAAGTTTCGATCTTATCCGGGCTTGTTTGGCGATCCCCGTTGGGTCCGGGCTCTATTCCGCGTCCTTCGGTCGCTCCACGGAGCCCCGCAAGCGGGTCTCCGCCCATGCCGAAACGATCCCTATCGCGCAGCACCACTGCCCGCTTTGGGTCGAAAACGGCCAGCCGCCTTGCGGGCTGATTCACCACGGCTGGAGGTTAAACGGACATTGGCCTCCGGCTATAGCAGCGCAATCCGATTTACCCTTACAGGAATCAAATTGAGCGGTTTTTCAACCGGATCAAACCCTGTCGCCGCAGTTTAAGCCGAGACAGCTTCGCCGAGCTCACTGACGGCCTGCCCGATGGCCGCGTCGATGGCGCGTTCCCAGTCCGCCGCGCTGGCGGTATCGCCGCTGGCCGGGAACAGGATGCCGCGCGAGGAGCTGACAATCCCGCCTTCGAGGCCGTTCGGGCCTTTGACAAAGCCGTTCACGGCCCCGGCCGCGTCTCCGCCCTGCGCGCCATAGCCCGGCACCAGGAAGAGCGTGCGCGGCATGATCTGGCGGATGCGTTCCGCTTCGCCGGGATAGGTCGCGCCGACGACCACGCCGAGGGAGGACCAGCCGGTCTCCCCGCCAGTCAGCGCTTCCGCCTGGCTGTTCAGCCTGTCCGCGACAGTCTCGGCGAGACTGCGATTGCCGATCTTGAGGTCCTGAAAATCCCCCGATCCCGGATTGCTGGTTTTCACCAGGATGAAGAGGCCGCGCCCATGCGCCTTCGCCGTCGTGAAGAACGGCTCCAACGTATCCATGCCGAGATAGGGGTTGAGGGTCAGGGCATCGGCCGGCAGCGGGGCGTCATCCGTGAGATAAGCCCCGGCATAAGCGTCCGCCGTGCTGCCGATATCGCCGCGCTTGGCATCGAGCAGCACCAGCATGCCGCACTTGCGGGCGTGGGAGCAAACCTCCTCCAGCGCCCGGATCCCGCGCCAGCCCATCCGCTCGAAGAAAGCGATCTGCGGCTTCACCACCGCTGCCTTGCCCGCCGCCCTGTCCAGCACGGCCTTCAGGAAGGCTTCCACCGCCGGTGCCGTCAGCGGATTGCCGGGCGACATGTCGCCGTCACGGAACAGGGGCGGAATACGGTCGAGGTAAGGGTCGAGGCCAACACAAAGCGGATTGCCGAGCGCGCGCACGCGTTCGATCAGGGCATCGCCAAAATGCTGCATGGAAATCTCCGGAGAAGTTTCCAGCTTGTAAGGCAAACCCTTTCTCCCTGTCCAGAGGCTATGCCACAAAATGTGGCTCAGGGAATGCGTTCGACCCGCAGCACGTTGGTCGAGCCCGGCGTGCCCATCGGGACCCCGGCGGTAATCACGATCTTGTCGCCCGTACCACCGAATTCCGCCGCTTTCGCCACCTCGACCGCCCGCTTCACCACAGCCGAGAAGCGCTGTTCCTGCTCGACATGCACCGCGTGCACGCCCCAGGCCATGGCCAGACGCCGTGCCGTCCGCTCATTCGCGGTCACGCAGAGGATCGGCACCGCCGGGCGTTCCCGCGAAGCGCGGATCGTGGTCGAGCCGGAGGTCGTGTAGGTCACGATGCAGGACGCATTGACCGTCTCGGCCACCTGCCGTGCCGCCAGCGTGATCGCGTCGGAAACCGTCGGCTCCGGCTCATCATGGCTGGCATTGATGATCTGCTGGTAAACCCGGTCGCCTTCGACCTCACGGATGATGCGGTTCATCATCTCCACCGCCTCGACCGGATACTCGCCCGCCGCCGATTCAGCCGACAGCATGACCGCATCGGCGGAATCGTAGACCGCCGTCGCCACGTCCGAGGCCTCGGCCCGGGTCGGGGTCGGACTGCTCACCATGGAATCCAGCATCTGCGTCGCCACCACCACCGGCTTGCCGAGCGTCCGGCACAGCTTGATGATGCGCTTCTGCAGCATCGGCACCTTTTCCGGCGGCATCTCCACGCCGAGATCCCCGCGCGCGACCATGACGCTGTCCGTCAGCTCGCAGATTTCCTCCAGTCGGTCGATTGCCTGGGGCTTCTCCAGCTTGACGATGATCGAGGCCTGGTCGCCGATCAGCTTGCGCGCTTCCGCCACGTCTTCCGGGCGCTGCACGAAGGAGAGCGCGACCCAGTCCACGCCGAGACTGAGAGCGAAGGACAGATCCGTCCGGTCCTTGGCGCTCAGGGGCGAGAGCCCGAGCATGACATTGGGAACATTGACGCCCTTGTTGTTGGAGAGCGGCCCGCCGGTGATCACCTTGGTTTCGGCGAACCCGTCACCGCATTTGGTCACGGTGAGCCGGATCTTGCCGTCATCCAGCAGCAGATCGGTGCCTTTCTCCAGCGCCTCGAAAATTTCCGTATGCGGCAGGCAGACCCGCTTCTGGTCACCGGGGGCCCGGTCCAGATCGACGCGGAACTTGGCGCCCGCCTTCAATTCGATCTTGCCGTCCGCGAAGCTTCCGATACGGAGCTTCGGGCCCTGTAGATCCGCCATGACCGCGATCGGCCGGCCGGTCGCCTTCTCAAGCTCCCGGATCACCCGCAGGCGCTCGGCATGATCGCGATGCGAGCCATGGCTGAAATTCAGGCGGAAAACATCCACCCCGGCCCGGAAGAGCTCTTCGATGCGCTTCGGGGTTGAGCTCGCCGGCCCCAGGGTCGCGACGATCTTCGTCTTTCTATATCTTCTCATGATGCCAGTTAAACGCGACCACGGTTACAATTCAAATCGTCATTCACGAGGATCGACGGACGGTCGCTCCGGTCACTCGATCAGGATGGCGCGAAAATCGTTCACATTCGTCAGAGTCGGCCCCGTCATCACAAGGCCACCGGCCTTCTCGAAAAACCCGTATCCGTCATTATCGGCGAGATAGGGTTTCGGATCGTCGAGACCATCCTCCAGACGGTCGAAAATCTCGCCGCTCATGATACAGCCCGCATTGTCTTCCGTCCCGTCAATACCATCGGTATCGCAGGCAATCGCGGAGATCCTGTGGCGACAATCGGGCATCCGCTCCTGCAGGGTGACAAGCAACGAGAGCAGGAATTCGGCATTACGCCCGCCCCGGCCGGAGCCGCGCACGGTCACCGTCGTCTCGCCGCCGGAAAGCAGCACCAGGGGCGCCCCCGCAGGCTGGCCATGCCGGGCGACCTGGGCCGCGATGGCGGCGTGCATTTTCGCCACCTCCCGGCTTTCCCCCTCGATGGCATCGCCGAGAATAAGTGCGCCATACCCCTTCGCCGCCGCATGCTCCGCCGCCGCTTCCAGCGAGCGTTGCGGTGCCGCGACCAGATGCGTTTCCGTGCGCTCGAAAGCGGGATCGCCGGCTTTCGGTGTCTCCGAGGCCGCATCCATCAGCAATGCCGCGACATGCTCGGGCAGATCGATGCTGTATTTCGCCAGGATCGCCCGGGCATCCGCCAGGGTGGACGGGTCCGGCACGGTCGGGCCCGAGGCGATCACATCCAGATCGTCGCCGGGCACATCGGATATCGCCAGCGTCACCAGCCGGGCCGGGGCAGCCGCCGCTGCCAGCCTGCCGCCCTTGATCGCGGAAAGATGCTTCCGGACGCAGTTCATCTCGTGAATGGTCGCGCCGGATTTCAGCAGCGCCCCGTTCAGATCCTGCTTCTCCTCGAAGGAAAGACCTTCCGCCGGCGCCGTCAGCAGCGCGGAGCCGCCGCCCGAGATCAGGCAGACGGCAAGATCATCGGCACCGAGCGTTCCGGCAATCTCCAGAATGCGGGCGGCCGCTGCACGCCCCTGCTCGTCCGGCACCGGATGGGCGGCCTCGACGATCTCGATCTTCTCGCACGGCACCGCATGATCGTAACGGGTGACGACAAGCCCTTCGAAGGTGCGCCCCGGCAGGGTCTCGACAAGATAATCCTCAACCGCCCTCGCCATCGCCCCGCTTGCCTTGCCCGCGCCGAGGATGACGATGCGGCCCTTCACCGGCTCTTCGAACACCCGGTCGAGGAACGGCCGCAGGCAGCGGACCGGGTCCGCCGCGGCAACGGCGGCATCAAACAATTCCCTCAAGAACACGACCTGCGACGCCATACCCATTCCCCGACCAATCCCCCGAAAAGAGGCCGGAGTCTAATCTTGTGGCCTGCCCCGGACAAGCCATCTGCATTCACTTGTCACCGGGCGGCAAAGCGGCTAGATCGCAGCGGCACACAAACCTGACTTTCCGGAATATCATGACCGCCATCCTGACTGGCCGGGACCCTGTTGCGTTCGGCGAACGCAATCCCGATGGCCGCTCCCCGATCCTGTTCATTTCGGACCATCACCGGAACCGTGTCCCGGTCTCCCTGAACAATCTTGGCCTGCCGAAAGCCGAACTCGCCCGGCATATCGGCTACGATATCGGGATTTCCTGGATCGCGGAGTATCTCTCCGACCGGTTCGACGCGCCGCTCGTCCATTCGAATTTTTCCCGGCTGGTGATCGATTGCAACCGGGTGCCCGGCACCGAAGGCTCAATGCCGGAGGTTGCCGACGGAACACGGGTTCCCGGCAACATCGGGCTTTCCCCGGAAGACCGGGAGCAGCGGCGAATCAAGCTGTTCGAGCCTTATCACCGGGCCATCCGCAAAAGGATGACCGCGATGGCAGAGGACGGACGCAGCCCGGTCATCGTCGCCCTGCACAGTTTCACACCGATGATGCAGGACAAGGGCACGCCGCGCCCCTGGGAGATCGGCATCATCTGGAACCGGGACGAACGGCTCGCCCGCCCGGTCATAGAGGCCTTGCGCGGCGATTCCGCGCTCACCATCGGCGATAACGAGCCCTATTCCGGACGCGATGGCGGGTACTCCCTGTACGAGCATCCGGAAGCGGCCGGACATCCCCATATCGGGGTCGAGTTCAGACAGGACCTTGTCGCCACCCGGGAAGGCGCGCACAAATGGGCGCGGGTTTTCGGGAATGCACTGGAAATCGCGGTTTCGTCGCTTACTCTATGACTCTCCGTCTCTTCGGGAAGAGAACGGAACCGCAGGACCGAGGGAGAAGACATCATGGGTAATCCGGCAGACAAATTCGACGACCAGACACGGCTGGAGCTGGAAGCAGCGGCCTTCCGCCGGTTGCTGTCGCATCTGGACGAACGCAAGGACGTGCAGAATATCGACCTGATGAACCTCGCCGGGTTCTGCCGCAACTGCCTGTCGAAATGGTATCTGGCGGAAGCCGAGTCCCGGGACCTGGAGCTCGATTACGGCGCGGCTCGCGAAATCGTCTATGGCATGCCCTATGACGAGTGGAAGGCGAAGTACCAGTCAGAGGCCAGCGGTGACCAGAAGAAGGCATTCGACGCCGAGATGGCGAAACAAAATCACTGAGGCCCGCGACGGCGCTTGATGGGATCGAGCGCCGCAACTATTGTCCGGGCGATTTTTCTTCTATTGACGGGGATATTCCATGACTGAAGTCGGCGGCATCGCTGCGGAACAGCTTGTTTCCTACATTGAACGGATCGAGCGGCTCGAAGAAGAAAAAGCGGCCCTCGCGGCAGACATCAAGGATGTCTTCGCCGAAGCCAAGGGCAACGGCTTCGACGTCAAGACAATGCGCCAGATCCTGAAGCTCCGGAAACTGGACAAGGACGACCTGCAGGAGCAGGAGCACCTGCTCGAGCTTTACAAGCGCGCCATCGGCCTCGAATAGGCGTCAGTTCAGAATGATGTGGTATCCGAGGATCCGGCTGACTTCGATCCCGTCCTCGGATATCGGCACGAACGCGACCTCAATCGTCACATCGACTTGCGAGAGCGTCCGCACGTTCCGCCAAATATCGTGCACCGGCGCTTTCTCCGACATGCAGAGCTGCAGACTCTCCTGAAGCGCTTCCCGGATCTCCGGGCCGCACTCGATGCGCGACACGTTCTGCCGGGTCACCAGGCCATAGAGTTTAACGAGGCCCGTACCTATCAGACTGAACTGAAAATCCGCCCCGGCATCGAGCGGTTTGATCATTGCGATATGCGGCAGAAACTCGAAGAGATCTATCGGATCGACTTCGTCCCGCCGGGGAGCCATACGATCCCCGCAAACCTCCCTCCAGTGAGAAACCAGCCGCCCCACGGCCGGGCGTTCAAATACGGTTTCTCCGTTAATCACCGCGCTGGATTTTCGTCTCTCTGTCGACGTCACGTTTATCCACTCAGCCACATAGGTTGAAAAATAAAGTCTCTCCCTAACCCAACAAGATAGCCTCGATGCAATAGGTGGCCAAGACCGCATTCACAAGAGTATTGCGATTTAGTGCCGCCGTCAGATCCAGTCCGAGACCAGAACCGGTTTACCCGCGCAGAAAGTCGCCTTCACCGTCGCCCTTCCGCCATCCGGTGGTGCCACCAGAAGGAAATCGGCGCGCTTGCCGGGGAGGATTTCTCCGCGATCATCAAGACCGGCTGCCTTCGCCGGGTTGCGCGAGACAAGATCCCAGGCCTGTTCCAGCGGGGCATCCCCGGCCTCGGCCAGGATGAACGGCGCCTGCGGCAAGGCCGGATAATAATAGTCAGACACCAGCGCGCTGCACCGTCCGGCCCGAACTTCATCGGCCGCGCGTATCCCGCCATCCTTCATATGGCTGCCACCGCGTAACACGTTCGGCGCCCCGAAAATCGCAGTATTGCCAAGCTTGCGGCTTTCCTCCGCCGCCTCCAGCGTGAGCGGAAATTCGGCGATACCGCAGCCAAGCGCGTTGAAATGCTGGCGCTCGTCCGGGGTTCGGTCATCATGGGATGCCATCGGAATATTGTGCGTCCTGGCGAGCTCGGCCAACCGCTTCACGGTTGGCGCAACCTCATCCGTACGGGCATCGAGGCTGCGTACCAGAGCGAGAAAATCCTCCTCTGAAAGACCGGTGCGGCCGGTATAGGTGCCCAGCGGCTCTCCCCGGTCGGCCTTGCGCAGGATCGGCGCCATATGCTCGTTAAAGGCCAGCAGATCGACCCGGCCGCGCTGCATCCAGTCCGCCACCTCGTCCGCGACATCCAGATTGTACAGCTCAAAGCGCAGGTGAAAGCGGGAATCCGCCAGCAGCCGGGGCCGGGCTTCCTCCAGCCCGTCCAGGATCGCGATCACGGTATCCCGGCCGCGCAGGCCCGGCTCCCACGAGAAGGTCACGGCATGATAGGCCGTGGTGATGCCGTTCGAGATCAGTTGCCGGTCGGTATCGGCGAAAGCCACCTGCATCGGAAAATGCACCCCCGGCCGGGGCATGATCTGACGCTCGAACGCATCGCCATGAAGATCGACGATGCCCGGCAGAAGCAGCAAACCGCGCGCATCGACAAGCCGGTCACCCGGCCCCGCATCACCGCCCACTTCGGCGATATTCCCGTCCTCGATCCGCACATTCGTCTCAACAAGTCCCTCGCCCGGAACCAGAACCCGAGCCCCCTGAACCAACGCCCCCAACGCACTTCTCCAAAAGCCAGCACCATGCCATAAGAGCCCGACTATACACGGTCGGCCTGACAGTAAGATGACCCTTTCGGAGTCAATTTGACCATGACCAGCAACTCGCCCCAGTTCCCTGCATTCGCCCCGGCGGTAAACCCGGATGGTTCGCGTTATGCGATCTATTTCGCGCCGGACAGCGATACCCCGCTACACCGTTTCGGCTCGACCTGGCTTGGCCGCGATGCGGTCAGCGGCGCGGCACTGGATCAGCCCGGGCTCGACGGAATTGATGCCGCACGGCAGACCGAGCTGACTGCAACGGCGAATAATTATGGCTTTCACGCCACGCTGAAGCCGCCGTTTCATCTGAGAGACGGCAACACGGCCGACCAGTTGCTGGAAGAGGCCGCGGCCTTCGCGGCCGCACGCACGCCGTTCCAGGTACAGCTCGTGGCCCGAGACCTTTCCGGCTTCCTGGCGCTGATGCAGAAGGAAAGCAAGGCGGAGATGCGGGAACTCGCCGCCGATTGCGTCCGCCATTTCGATCCGATGCGGGCACTCCCCGGTGAAGCGGAACTCGAAAAGCGGCGGGCTGCCGGGCTTTCGGCACAGCAGGAGCAGATGCTGCAGCGCTGGGGCTATCCCTATGTGATGGGGGAATTCCGCTTCCACATGACCCTGTCGAAGCGGATCAAGGACGACAGCGAGCGCGATGCGCTGATGCAGGAGATCCTGAAGCACGGCGCCGAAGCGCTGGCAACGCCGGTCGCCGTGGACGCCATCTCGGTCTTCCAGCAGGAAAACAGGAAGGCGCCCTTTACCCGTCTTGGACGCTTCGCCTTCGGGAGCTGACCGGATTACTTATCGGCCAGAACCTCCTTGAGGGCCGCCAGAAAGCCGTCGGTATCTTCATCGCTGCCGACGGTCACCCGGATATAATTCTCGTATCCCGGATGCATCAGGCGTCCGATCATGACGCCTTTTTCCAGAAGCGCCGCGACGATCTCCTCCGCCGGCCGGTCCATCTTCGCGGTGACGAAATTCGCCACCGTCGGGAACGGCTCCGCCCCGAGCGCCGTCAGCCCCGCGACCAGACGTTCCCGCTCGATCCGGGTTTTCTCCAGCAGCATGTGACGGTGGTCCTTGTCGCCCCACGCCGCCAGCGCGCCCGCCTGGGCCACCGCGTTGACGTTGAACACGCTGCGCACTTTCTGGAAGGCGATGGCGATCTCGTCAGATCCGGCCAGGATGTACCCGACCCGAATGCCGGCGAGGCCGTAGGCTTTCGAGAAAGTGCGGAACACGGCCCAGGGACCGGTGCGCTTCGCCATCACCTTCAGATGGTCCTCGCCACCGGCATGCATGCCGAATTCGTAATAGGCCTCGTCCAGCACCAGCAGAGCCGTATCCGGAATGCCGAGAGCAAGCCGCTCAACCTCTTCGGAGCTCAGCACGTTGCCGGTCGGGTTGTTCGGAGAGGCGGCGAAGACGAGCCGGGTCCGGTCCGTTGCAGCGGCGATCATGGCGTCGACATCGTTGCTGCCATCCGCCTTCAGCGGCACCGTTATCAGCGTGCCGCCATTCACCGCAGCCGCGTTGTTATAGCTCGGGAAAGACGGGTTCGGGACCAGCACTTCATCGCCCGGCGAGACGGACAGACGGCCAGCGGAGACGATTGCCTCGTCGCTGCCATTGCCCATGACGATGCGATGCTGCGGGATGCCGGTCTCTTCCGAAATCGCCGCGGTCAGCGCACGCCATTGCGGATCGGGGTAGCGGTTGACCCGGGTGCAGGCCTCCTGCATTGCCGCGATGGCTTTCGGAGAGGGCTGGATCGGCGATTCATTCAGGTTCATCCGCCGGATGATCAGATCCGGATTGTTCCGCGCGATATCCGCCTCCACCGGCGGGCGCCCCGGGTTGGGCAGAGCCCGCAGAGCGGGCTTCGGAATGGTCGGCTCGCTGGAACTATTGGCGGCATTATCGGCGGAATATTCAGCCATCGAATGGCTCCCGGACATCAATCGAATGGAACAGGAGCAGGCACGCTCCGGAAAGGACGCGTGATCCTATGGCTAATTCTCCAGGCCGTACAGATGGATTTGCCGCTTAACTCTCGCCGGAACCGGAGGTCCGTTTCAGCGCTTCGGTCGCCCGGGCGAGGCAATCAAGAGTTTGTGCTGAAAGGTGATGTTCCAACCCCTCCGCATCCGCTTCCGCGATGTCCGCCGGAACGCCGATCGTGTGCAGGAAATCGAGAACCATATAGTGCCGCTGGCGCGCATGCTCGGCCACCGCCCGGCCTTTATCCGTCAGAAAGATCGCGCGGTAGGGCTTGCTCTCGACATACCCGTCCTTCTGCAAGCGCTGGATCGTGTTGTTCACGGTTGGCCGGCTGACGCCCAGCAAGGTCGCCAAATCGACCAGCCGGGCCTCGCCGTTGGTCTCGATCAGATCGGCGATCAGCTCGACATAATCCTCGGCGATTTCGACACTATGGTCGCGCCGGATCCGCTCGAACAGCGCCGCGCGCTTGCCCGAATCCTGCAAGTCGATGACCGGTGTATCCCGGTCTTCCGCCATCTTGCTGTCCCGACTTCTGCCCAACGCGCCGACCCTTCACCCGATTACGTTCAGTCTAGAAACTTAGCATAGACTAATTTTTTATTGACCCACTAACAAAATGAGCCATATCTGTCATGTGCCCATCGTAGCACGGACCGCCTTAATAACCTGCTCCGTCTTGCAGGTTACCCTTGGGAGCTTATCGAAGGATGAACACCGGCAAACGCCTTCTGGCACTGGCCGTACTCTGTGCCGTTCTGGTTTCCGCACTGGCATTCTCGTCCCCGGCTTCGGCCAAGATGAAAGTGGTCACCACCTTCACCGTATTGGCCGACATGGCGGCGAATGTCGCCGGTGACGCGGCGGAGGTTGTTTCGATCACCAAACCGGGCGCGGAAATTCACGGCTATGAGCCGACACCGCGCGATATCGTGCGGGCCAGCGGCGCGGATCTGGTGCTCTGGAACGGGATGAATCTGGAACTCTGGTTCGAGCAGTTCCTCTCCCATCTCGATGGCAAGCCATCCGCCACCCTGACCGACGGTATCGTGCCGATCCCGATCGCAACAGGCGCCTATGAGGGCAAACCGAACCCGCATGCCTGGATGGGGCTGAACAACGCTCTCATCTATATAGACAACATTGCCAAAACCTTCTCGGCGCAGGACCCGGCCAACGCGGCGACCTATGCCGCCAACGCCGCTGCCTACAAGGACAAGCTGCGCAGCACCATCGAGCCGCTCAGGGCCCGGATCGCCGCAATCCCCGAAGCCTCCCGATGGCTGGTGACATGCGAAGGCGCGTTCAGCTATCTCGCCCGCGATTTCGGCCTGAAGGAGCTTTATCTCTGGCCGATGAACGCTGATCAGGTCGGCACGCCGCAACAGGTGCGGAAAGTCATCGACGGCGTGCGGGAGCACAAGATCCCGGTCGTGTTCTGCGAAAGCACGGTGAACACCGCACCGGCCAAACAGGTCGCGCGGGAGACAGGCGCGAAATATGGCGGCGTTCTCTATGTCGACTCGCTGAGCGAGTCGGACGGGCCGGTGCCGACCTATCTCGATCTTCTGACGGTCACCGCCAGGACCGTCGCGGACGGCCTTACCGCCGCCACCGCGAACTGACCCCGGATTTTCAAATCATGCCCACCCGTCCAGATCAGCAAAACAGACCCGGCAGAGATCACGACAGTGCCGGCGGCATCTTTGCCCATGACGTGACCGTGACTTACCGCAACGGCCAGACGGCTCTCCATGACGCCAGCTTCGAGATCCCGCGCGGCACGGTCACAGCGCTGGTCGGAGTCAATGGCGCCGGGAAATCCACCCTGTTCAAGGCCATCATGGGCTTCGTGCCCACGGCCAAGGGCGAGATCAGGCTGCTCGGCCGGACCGTCAGGGAAGCCATGCGCGAGAGCCTGGTCGCCTATGTGCCGCAATCCGAGGATGTCGACTGGGGCTTCCCGGTGCTGGTCGAGGATGTGGTGATGATGGGGCGCTACGGCCATATGGGCTTCCTGCGCCGCCCTTCCGCCGCCGACCATGAAGCGGTCGAGCAGGCCCTGTCCCGGGTCAATATGCTGGATTACCGGAAACGCCAGATCGGCGAGCTTTCTGGCGGTCAGCGCAAGCGCGTCTTTCTCGCCCGCGCCCTGGCCCAGGACGGCCAGGTTATCCTGCTGGATGAGCCCTTCACCGGCGTCGACGTGAAGACCGAGGATCAGATCGTGGAGCTGCTGCGGGAGCTGCGGGACGAGGGCCGGGTCATGCTGGTCTCGACCCACAATCTCGGATCGGTTCCGGAATTCTGCGACCGCACCGTACTGGTGAAAGGCACCGTGCTGGCTTACGGGCCGACCGAGACGACTTTCACCCGGAAGAATCTGGAGCGGGCCTTCGGCGGCGTGCTGCGTCATTTCACCCTCGGCGGCGAAGTGATGCACGAGGATGGCGATCCGCGCGAAGTCACCATCTTTACCGACGACGAGCGCCCCTTCGTTCATTTCGGCGAGCTGCCGGAGCGCGGCTCCGAGAACGAACCCGGGCGTGGCGGAAACAAGCCGTGATCGCGTATCTCCTCGAGCCCTTCTCCTACAGCTACATGACCAACGCCATGTGGGTCTCCGCCCTGGTCGGCGGGGTCTGCGCCTTTCTGTCTTCCTACCTCATGCTCAAGGGCTGGTCGCTGATCGGCGATGCGCTGTCCCATTCCGTCGTGCCCGGCGTGGCCGGGGCCTACATGCTCGGCCTGCCCTTCGCCCTCGGCGCCTTCATCGCGGGCGGGCTCGCTGCCGGAGCCATGCTGTTCCTTTCCGAACGGTCGGGCCTGAAGATCGACGTCATTATCGGCCTGATCTTCACCTCCTTCTTCGGCCTCGGCCTGTTCATGGTTTCGATCAATCCGATGGCGGTCAGTATCCAGACCATCACCATGGGCAATATCCTCGCCATCACGCCGGAGGACACGCTACAGCTCGCCCTGATCGGGTTCATCTCGCTGGCCATCCTGCTGGCGAAATGGAAGGACCTGATGGTCACCTTCTTCGATGAGAACCATGCCCGCTCCATCGGCCTCCGCCCCGGCCTGCTGAAAGCCGTCTTTTTCGTGCTGCTGTCCGCCTGCGTGGTCGCCGCGATGCAGACGGTTGGCGCCTTCCTGGTGATTGCCATGGTGGTGACGCCGGGCGCGACCGCCTATCTGCTCTGCGACCGGTTTCCCCGGCTGATCATGACCTCCGTCGCCATCGGTACGCTGACCAGCTTCTTTGGCGCCTATGCCAGCTACTTTCTGGACGGTGCGACGGGCGGCATCATCGTCACATTGCAGACCCTGATCTTCCTGGTGGTCTTCGTCCTCGCCCCCAAGCACGGGCTGCTCGCCGCCAAACGAAAAGCCGCCGCCGCATTGAAAAGCCGCCATGGCCGATCAGCGGGAGACAGCGCCTGATGGATTTCTCCCTCGACACCCTGCTGATGCCGTTCCAGTTCGGCTTCATGCTGAACGCCTTCTACATCTCCCTGCTGGTTGCTGTGTCGACGGCGCTGCTCTCCTGCTTTCTCGTGCTCAAGGGCTGGGCCCTGATGGGCGATGCGGTCAGCCATGCGGTACTGCCGGGCATCGTGCTCGCCTATATTCTCGGCTGGCCGCTGATTATCGGCGCTTTCCTTGCTGGAATGACCTGCTCACTTGCCTCCGGCTACCTCTCGCACAACAGCCGGGTGAAGCAGGACACGGTGATGGGCGTGGTGTTCTCCGGCATGTTCGGGATCGGCATCGTGCTCTATGTCTCGATCAAGACGAACGTGCATCTCGACCATATCCTGTTCGGCAACATGCTCGGGGTCGATACGGATGAGCTCTGGACAGCCGGTCTGATCTCGCTCGCCGTTTCCGGCGCCATCGCCCTGAAATGGAAAGACCTGCTGCTGCACAGCTTCGATCCGGCGCAGGCCCAGGCCATCGGCCTGCCGGTTGCCTGGCTGCATTATGGCCTGCTCGCGGCGCTGTCCCTCACCATCGTCGCCACACTGTCCGCCGCGGGCCTGATCCTGGCCATCGGGCTGCTGATCTCCCCCGGCGCCATCGCTTTCCTCCTGGTGCGCCGGTTCGGCGCCATGCTGATGGTCGCAATCGGCGTCTGCATGCTCTCCATGCTGCTCGGCACCTATCTCAGCTTCTTCATCGACAGCGCTCCCGCCCCGACCATCATCCTGATCCTGAGCGGGCTGTTCGTGATCGCATTCGTGCGGCGGATGCTGCTGACACGTCATGCGTCACTCAAACGGGGTGAAATCGGAGCCTGAAAGCAAAAAGGACGCTCGAAAGCGTCCTTTTCAAATCTTGGTGTGCTTGGCCCGTGCGGCGCCCGGCTCAGTCGAGCCAGTCGGCGATCACGTAGGGTGCGCGATCAACCGGAACTTCCGGGTGATGGTGGCGATAAACGGCAACGGCGGAATTGAAGCAAATCTGCTCCTTCTGCCCCAGCATTTTCATTTGGCTATAGGCGGTCTTCACGGCCCTGTAGCAGGTGTCCGTCGGCCCGCAGCCCAGTTCTTCGTCACATGAACTCATGATCTGTTCCACCAAAAACCACCGTTCGAATACACCGGCAGGATATGATTCCGCCCCCGGAACGCAAGGAAAATCTTTTTCCTTTCAACAAACTAGAACGATTCTAAGAATCAATCTGTGAAGTTGAAAACCCGATAGAGGCCTAAAATGGTCTTATTTCAATGAATTATACTGCAGTTACCAATCGCGCGCGTTGTCCGTCGATCACCTGTTCCATGATCCCCCGCATATCGTATTGCAGGCTCCAGTCTGGGTAATGTTGCTTGAACTTGGAGATATCGCCGATCCACCAGATATGATCGCCGACGCGATTCTCCTCCGAATAGGACCAGTTGAAGGCCTTTCCGGAGATCTCCTCCGCCATGGCGATGGCCTCCAGCATCGAGCAGTTCGCATGCCTGCCGCCGCCGATATTGTAGACCTCGCCCGTACGCGGCGCCTGGAAGAAGTGCCAGAAAGCATTCACCAGATCGTGGGAATGGATATTGTCCCGGACCTGCTTGCCCTTGTAGCCGAACACCGTATAGGCCCGCCCCGTGAGAGCGCATTTGGCGAGATAGGCGAGGAAGCCGTGCAGCTCCGCGCCTGAATGGCCCGGACCGGTCAGGCAGCCGCCCCGGAACACACCGGTCTTCAGCCCGAAATAGCGGCCATATTCCTGCACCAGCACGTCAGCGGCCACCTTCGAGGCGCCGAACAGGGAATGTAGGGTGGCATCAATGCTCATGCTTTCGTCGATGCCATCGGCATGAAAAGCATGGGACGGGTCAATCTCCCAACGGCTCTCCAGCTCGACCAGCGGCAGCCGGTTCGGCGTATCGCCATAAACCTTGTTCGTGCTGGTGAAGATGAAGGCGGCCTCGGGGCAATGTCTGCGGGTGAGTTCCAGCAGGTTCAGCGTGCCGTTGGCATTCACGGTGAAGTCTGTGATCGGCTCCCGCGCGGCCCAGTCATGGGACGGCTGCGCGGCCGTGTGCAATACCAGGGCGATGTCTGCGCCATATTCCCGGAACACCGGCTCCAGAGCGTCCAGCGCGCGGATATCGGCCGTGAAATGCCGGTACTGGCCCTTCAGACCGGTTTCGAGCTGCGCCCGGCTCCAGTCCGTGCTGGCTTCCGCGCCAAAGAAATAAGCCCGCATGTCATTGTCGATACCGACGACATCAAGGCCTTTTCCAGCCAGAAAGCGAACAGCTTCAGCGCCGATCAGGCCCGCCGATCCGGTTACGAGTGCAATCGCCATATCTCATCCCAGAACACCGCGTTTGCGCGGCTGATTATTTAGACTTCAAAGCCCTGACCGAAGCGTCCAGTGCCAGCAGCATGGAGCTGTGCCGGTTGGTCAGAGACCGCGCGGACTGCAATAAGCCAAGTTCCGCAAAATTTCCACCGGGAACAGGGCCATCCTGCTTCAGCATGGCGCGCATTTCATCTCGGGCCTGCTCGACTTCTGCGGGTGTGGCGCCAACAATCGAGCGCGCCACGATGGATGCAGCGGCTGAACCAAGCGCACAGGCATCGACTTTCTGCGCATAATCGGTGATCAGCCCGTCTTCGAGTTTCAGGTAGACACTGATTTCACTGCCGCAGGCCCGGCTGACCGCCTCACCCTTGTGTGTCGCGTCCGGCAGCTTGCCGAGCCGCGGGATGTCGGCCGCGTAGGCCAGGATCTTGTCCTGATAGATCGCGTCGATACCGCTCACGGGGACGCCCCTATCCGCCGCTGGCGGCGCGCGCCTCGGCCTTGATCTTGCTCAGCATGGCGCCGAGACCGTTCTTGCGGGTCGGGCTCAGGTGCTCCTCGAGACCCACCTCGCGGATGAAATCAGGCTCGGTCGCCAGAATTTCCTCCGCCGTCCTGTTGCTGTAAATCCGCAGGATGATGGCAATCAGACCGGAGACGATGGCCGCGTCGCTGATGGCCTTGAAAACCAGCCGCTCGCCATGCCGCTCGCCGACAAGCCAGACCTGGCTCTGACAGCCTTTCAGCTTGAACTCGTCCCGCTGGAACGCCTCATCCAGCGGCGGCAACTTGCGCCCGAGATCGATCAGATACTGATAGCGGTCCATCCAGTCGTCGAAGAAAGCGAACTCGGAAATCAGCTCTTCTTGCTCCTCCGCTATCGTCCGCTCCGGAGCCTGCATCTCGGTCTCAGCAACCATGTCTCTTCCTGTATTCTCGATCTGGCTCTGACTTGGCTTGGAACCGGGCTCTTGTCAACGTCAGGGCCTGAGAAAGCCCTACTTACCGGCGAAGACCTGCGGGAAGTCCTCTTCGGCCCGGTCGAGATCCTGATGCTGGCCGATATCGCGCCAATATTCCCGGATCGGGAAAGCGCTGATGGTTTCACCGCCCTCGATCATACGGGAAAACAGATCCGGCATATCCAGTATTTTACCCGCTTCAATCCGGTCCAGCACACTGGGTTCGAGAACATAAATCCCCGCGCTGATGAAGAAATTGTGGGTGGGCTTTTCTCTGATTGCAACCAGACGATCCCCATCCAGGTCCACGACCCCGTAGGGGATATCGAACCCTTTTTCGAATACCGCCATGGTCGCGGAGGCCTCGCTTTCCCTGTGAAAGTCGAGCATATGCCGGAAATTTATGGAGGTGAGGATGTCCCCGTTCATGACAAAGAACGGCGAGTCTGGACGATTCTTCATCAAAGAGAGAGAGCCCGCCGTGCCAAGGGCATCCGTCTCTCTCAGATAGCCGATCTCAGCGCCGAACCTGTAGCCGTCACCAAAATGCGCCTCGATGGCCTCAGCCCGATAGTTCACCGAAAACTCAAAACGATAGAACCCCTGATCGACAAAGGACTGGACCAGGGTTTCCAGCAACGGACGCCCGCCAACCGGCAACATCGGCTTGGGCACTGTTTCCGTCAGGGGACGAAGCCGCTTACCAAGGCCGCCCGCCATCAGCACAACCTTGTTCTCCAGCCGTTCGGCGGCAACGAAGGTATCGATAGTGCGTAAGGCGACGATCCGCCCCTCGCTATCGACGATCGGCACCTGATGGATTACTTCCCGGCGCATCAGAGCCTGAATTTCATCATCTGACGCGTCCACCGGAACGAGTTTGGGATTCCGGTTCATGATCTTCTCGACCGTATCGTCGAGTGTCACGCCGGCCAACAGCCCCCGGCGAACATCCCCGTCCGTCACCACACCGATGACGCGGCGATCACCGTCCACGATGATGGCAAGCTGGGATGCCCCGACATCGATTTGCACCAACGCTTCACGGACGAGCGCATCCGGGGAAAGCAAAATGGAGTTGAGCGTGGTCATCGAACAAGTGCCTCTTTGACGAAGCCCGCGAGAATAGGGGGTGCGGTCACTTCAGGAAATCGAAATCCGTCATCCGGCTTCAGGAGACGGCGACAGGCCGAAAGTCTGCAACAACCGGTCGGCGGCAGCACTCGCGGTTTGGCGACTGCCCGCGACATCAGCTTCAAGGCCGGCCACGAGTGCACGCACCGCCTCATCTTCCTCAAAGCGTGCCATCAGCCGTTCCCGGACCATGGACCACATCCAGCGCACCTGCTGGCTCTGGCGTTTTGCCTGAAACTCCCCAGTGGCGCTGAGCGTCTCGCGGTGCCGGACGATTTCGGCCAGAATATCGGCGAGCCCTTCCCCGCCAAGTGCGCTGCAGGTCGTCACCGGCGGCTGCCAGTTCGGGCTGGCCGGTTTCATGATCTCCAGCGCCCGGCGATATTCGGAGGCGGCCCGGCGGGCACGGGACTTGTTGTCTCCGTCCGCCTTGTTGACCGCAATCATGTCCGCGATCTCCAGCACGCCTTTCTTGATACCCTGCAACTCATCCCCGGCGCCCGGCAGCATCAGGACGAGAAAGAAATCCACCATCTCGGCGACAACCGTCTCCGACTGACCAACGCCCACCGTCTCCACCAGCACATGGTCGAACCCGGCCGCCTCGCAGATCACCATGGTTTCCCGCGTTGCCCGCGCTACGCCGCCGAGCGTGCCCGCGGACGGGCTGGGCCGGATATAGGCATCAGGATCGCGCCCGAGTTCCTGCATCCGCGTCTTGTCGCCAAGGATCGAGCCGCCGGTCCGGTTGCTCGACGGATCCACCGCCAGCACCGCAACCTTGTGCCCGGCTCCGGTGAGCATCTTGCCGAACGCCTCGATGAAGGTGCTTTTGCCCACACCCGGCACGCCGGTGATGCCAACTCGGCGCGCTTCACCCGAGAAAGGCAATAATGCCTGCAAAACTTCCTGCGCCTGGCTTCGATGCACCGGATTGCGGCTTTCGATCAGGGTAATGGCACGCGCCAGGATAGCGCGATCGCCCGCACGGACACCGGAGACGTAATCATCAACGCTCATCTGGCGCCGCTTTACCACAGCGCCGGTTTGCTGAGAGGTCATCTATTCCACGCGAACAGGGTGAAGGCTCACGCCGCCTCGACTGAGTGGCCGAGCACTTCGCCGATCTTGGCAATCAAATCCACCGCGGCGTCACTGATCACCGTGCCCGGCGGGAAAATCGCCTTGGCGCCAGCGGCATAGAGCGCGTCGTAATCCTGCGGCGGCACCACACCACCGACCACGATCAGGATATCCCCGCGTCCCAGCTTTTCCAGCTCCGCCTTCAGCGCCGGAACCAGCGTCAGGTGACCGGCGGCAAGCGAGCTGGCGCCGATCACATGCACGTCGTTCTCCACCGCCTGCCGCGCCGCTTCTTCAGGGGTCTGGAACAGAGGGCCGATATCGACGTCGAACCCGAGATCGGCGAAAGCCGAGGCGATCACCTTCTGGCCCCGGTCATGGCCGTCCTGGCCCATCTTGGCGATCAGGATACGGGGGCGCCGGCCTTCAACCGTTTCGAAACCATCGACCGCCTTCAGCACCCGTTCGACGGACTCGGCACCCTTGCCGACTTCACTCGCATATACACCTGACACGGTCTTCACCTCCGCGACATGCCGCCCGTAGACTTTCTCCAGCGCATCGGAAATCTCCCCGACGGTCGCCCGGGCCCGGGCCGCGTCGACCGCGATCTCAAGCAGGTTGCCTTCGCCGGAGCCGGCTGATTCCGTCAGCCGGTCCAGTTGACGCCGCGTCTCGCTTTCGTCGCGCTCGGCCCGCAGGCGCTCCAGCTTCTCGAGCTGCTGGCGGCGCACCGACTGGTTATCGACCCGCAGCACCTCGACATTATCCAGCTCGTCCGTGCGGTACTTGTTGACGCCGACGATGGTCTGCCGGCCGCTGTCGATCCGCGCCTGGGTGCGGGCGGCGGCTTCCTCGATCCGCATTTTCGGGATACCGGCCTCGATCGCCTTAGCCATACCGCCGAAGCTCTCGACTTCCTCGATATGGGTCCAGGCCCGCTGCGCCAGGTCGTGTGTCAGCCGTTCGACATAATAACTGCCGCCCCATGGATCGATGACGTTGCAAGTGCCGGTTTCCTGCTGGATCAGCAGCTGGGTGTTGCGGGCGATGCGGGCGGAGAAATCCGTCGGCAGGGCCAGCGCCTCATCCAGTGCATTGGTGTGCAGGGACTGGGTATGGCCGTGCGTCGCGGCCAGCGCCTCGACACAGGTCCGGACCGAATTGTTGAACACGTCCTGCGCGGTCAGCGACCAGCCCGAAGTCTGGCAATGCGTCCGCAAGCTGAGGCTTTTCGGGCTCTTCGGGTCGAACTGCTTCATCAGCCGGGCCCAGAGCAGGCGCGCGGCCCGCATCTTGGCGACTTCCATGAAGAAGTTCATGCCGATGGCCCAGAAGAAGGACAGACGCGGCGCGAATGAATCGATACCGAGCCCTGCTTCCATGCCCGCGCGGGCATATTGCACCCCGTCCGCCAGCGTATAGGCCAGCTCCAGGTCCGCCGTCGCACCAGCTTCCTGCATGTGATAGCCGGAGATGCTGATCGAATTGAAACGCGGCATCTTCGTCGAGGTATAGCCGAAGATATCGGAGATAATCCGCATCGAGGGTGATGGCGGATAGATGTAGGTATTGCGGACCATGAACTCCTTCAGAATGTCGTTCTGAATGGTGCCGCTGAGCTTCTCCGGCGAAACGCCCTGTTCTTCCGCTGCGAGGATATAGAGCGCCATGACCGGCAGCACGGCGCCGTTCATGGTCATCGACACACTCATCTGGTCGAGCGGGATGCCGTCGAACAGCTGGCGCATATCGAGAATGCTGTCGATTGCGACCCCGGCCATGCCGACATCGCCGACGACGCGCGGATGATCGCTGTCATAGCCCCGGTGCGTGGCCAGATCGAAAGCTACCGAGAGCCCTTTTTGACCCGCCGCGAGATTGCGCCGGTAGAAGGCGTTTGACTGCTCCGCCGTGGAGAAACCGGCATATTGCCGGACCGTCCAGGGCTTGTTCACATACATGGTCGGATAGGGGCCGCGCAGGAACGGCGGCAGGCCCGGCCAGGTCTTCAGGAAATCGAGGCCTTCGATGTCCTCTGCCGTGTAGAGCGGCTTGACCTCGATCCGTTCCGGGGTCTCCCAGACGGCACCGTCCGCAGCAGAGCTACCGCCCGCAGGATCGCCAAGTGAGACTGTTGAGAAATCGGGTATCGCGCTCATTGTTCGATCACTCCCAATCCAGCTGCCAACTCACGAAGCGTCGCGAGGGTCTGGTCTCCGACATAGATGAAACCGTCGATCCCCGCAGCCCGCCAGGCTTCTTCATTCTCGCCAGGGCGGCCCGCCAGAAGAATGCGTTCCGCGCCGGATTTTTTCAGAGCCGCCGCAGTTTCCACCGCAGCGTCGCCATAGATTTTATCAGAGGAGCAGAGAACCGCAAAACGGCAGCCGCTCTTTTCGAATGCAGCTCCGACATCATTGCCGCCAGTTTCCGCCGGAACGCTTTCGATACCGCCCGCCGCGAAATAGTTCTGCGCGAAGGTTCCCCGCGCCGTGTAATCCGCCGGCGTGCCGAGATTGACCTGGAAGATCCGAGGCCGGGCACCTGATTTCTCAAGCGCCGCATCGCTCGCAGCCCGCAATGCTTCGAACCCTTCGCCGAGTTTGTGCCGGGCAAGCGGCGCCATCTCCACACCAGCCTTGGCATGATCCGGCAGAGCACCTTGCTCAAGAGCCGCGCGCAGCGCGTCCCGGTCACAGGCAAGTCCTGTTGCCGTTTCCTCGTTCAAGTTCGGGAAGGTGCTGACGCCGGTGACCTCGTCCTTGCGACGGGCGAGGTTCCGTTCCCGCTCGGCCCAGCCATCGGCAACCATGGACGCGACCCTCCCCGAGGAGAGCGCAGCCGCCATGCCGCCATCGGCCTCAATGGATTGCAGGATATCCCAGGCCCGGACAGCATATTCGCCGCTCAGATGCTCCACATACCAGGACCCGCCCGCCGGATCGGTTACCCGGTGCAGGCCGGACTCTTCCATCAGAATGATCTGGGTGTTGCGGGCAATGCGGCGGGCAAATCCATCCGGCAGACCAACCGCATGATCGTAGGGCAGCACCGTCAGGCTGTCCGCGCCGCCGACACCGGCAGCGAAGGTCGAGACAGTGGCACGCAGCATGTTGATCCAGACATCCCGCCCGGCAATCGCCCGCTCCGCCGTCACCACATGCAGGCTCATCGGTGCTTCCACGGGATCGGCGCCGGACGCTTCCAGCACCCGCGCCCAAAGCCGCCGCGCCGCACGCAATTTGGCGATGCCCTGAAAGACATCGACACCGAGCGCAAAGGTGAATTCCACCTGCTTCGCCGCTTCCGCAACACCGAGCCCCGCAGCGGTCAGCGCACGCAGATAGGCAATGCCCGTTGCCATCGCGAAGGCCAGATCCTGAACTTCGTTGGCACCCGCCTCGTAATAAGGCGCGGTATCAACCGCGACGGATCGCACCTTTCTGTAACGAGCGGCGGTTCGCTTGGCTATATCCGCCATTTCCGCGAGAGCCTCTTCCGCTTTCTTCGGCAGCCAGCCTTCCCGGGCCAGCGTGCCGAGCGGATCGATCCGGAAACTGCCGGAGACCTCGCCCGCATCGCAGCCGCGGCGGGTCCAAAGCTCTTCGAGCATGGCGGAGACAGCCGGCGCATAAGCGCCAGCGTCGAGCGCAATCGGCGCCATATTCAGGTGAATGCCGGCAAGCGCCCTGTCCAGATCGTCAGCCGAGGCGATGACAATACCATCCACGCCAGGCCGGTCGACCCGGAGCAGAACCGAGGTCGCGCCGCGCTCCAGATCCTGCTTTGTCGTCTTGGCAACTTCCGCCGGATCACCATGCGCCTGCATCTGCCGCACGTCCCAACCGGTCTCGGTCCGGTCGCCGGCCGGAACAGGCGCCATTCTGCCGGACGGCACATCCTCGCCGGTATAGATCGGCTGCAGCGTCAGGCCTTCATAGGTCTGACGGGTCAAAACCTTGTCAAAGGACGCGCCCTTCAGGACCGTGCCGACGGCACTCATCCAGGCTTCGCGAGACGTTTCGGGAAATTCCTCCACGAGCGTCATCAAGGTTTTTTCATCCAGGGTCTTCATCGCCATGGTCGCCTCTTTGTCACGCTATCGCATTTGTCCTACTGGGTTGCGAAGACTTCGGCAAGAAACTCCGGCTGCGGGTTCGGCCGGTCCTGATCGAGGTCAATTTACCGCACCGCACCGATTCCCGATTGTTTCGGAGGCGCGCCTCGGCTAAGGCGGGGCATCTCCGGTGCGCAAGCCCGGCACGTAAGGAAAGCATCGACGCATGCCAACCGTGACCAAAGATGACAGCCGCCCTTACTTCCTGTGGCTCCTCCTCGCCGTTGCCGTATTAACGGCCTTGCGGCTGGCGGTGCTTGCAGGCAGCGGGCTCGGCCTGCATGGCGACGAGGCACAATACTGGTCCTGGAGCCGCGATCTGGAGTGGGGCTACTACACAAAGCCTCCCCTGATCGCCTTCATCATCGCCGGCGCGCAATCGCTCTGCGGCGATGGCACCGCCTGTATCCGCGCGCCCTCGCCCTTGCTGCATGCGGGAACGGCGCTCGTCATATACGGCATTGCCGAGACCCTGACCGAAAGCAGGAAAGCCGGGTTCTGGTCCGGACTGAGTTTCGCGACACTTCCGGCGGTCTCCCTCTCCAGCCTGCTGATTTCCACCGACGTGCCGCTTCTCTTCCTCTGGGCAGTGGCCATGCTGGCTTTCGTCCGCAGCCTGAAAAGCGATGCGCCCGGATGGCCGCTGCTGCTTGGTCTCGCTCTCGGCGCCGGGTTCCTCGCGAAATACGCCATGGCCTATTTTATCCTCGGTCTGGTGCTGTTCACCCTGATCACCCCCGCATACCGGTCATGGCTGGTTAGCCGGAAGCCGCTGATCGCGCTGGTCGTCATGCTTGCCGTGTTCGCTCCAAACCTGTTCTGGAATTTCGAGTCCGGCTGGGTGACTTTCACCCATGTGAAGGACAACACCAACCTGAAGGGCGACCTGTTCCATGTCGGCAAGATGCTGGAATTCATCGGCAGCCAGGCCGGTGTCTTCGGCCCGGTGCTCTTCGCCGCCCTGATCTGGCGGCTTGCCGTGCTGCGCCGGGATCCGGCGGCACAAATCGAAAAACTGTTGCTGTGCTTTTCCCTGCCGGTGCTGCTGATCATCACCGGCCAGGCCTTCCTCAGCCGGGCGAATGCAAACTGGGCGGCCACGGCCTATGTCGCCGCAACGATACTCGTTGTGTGCTGGCTGCTCCAGCGCGACCGCCTGAAACTGGTCGTTGCCGGTATCGGTATCAACCTCACCGCTGCCGCCGTGCTCGGCTTCTTCTTCCTCGATCTGCCGGGCGTTGATGTTCCGTTGAAAAACGATCCGCTGCGCCGGCTCCGCGCCTGGGACCAGGTGGCCGACCAGCTCCGCCCTGTCCTCGCTGCCCATCCCGACGCCGTCTGGCTGACCGAAGACCGCAAGACCATGGCCTCCCTGCTCTACGCCCTGCGCGACCTGAAGCGCCAGCCGAAGATGTGGGATTATGACGGTCACCCGGACCATCATTACGAACTGACGGAACGTTATCTTCCCAAGCCCGGTGATACGGTGTTGCTGGTAGCAAAATGGGATAATCCGTTCCCGATCCTGGAGCGGTTCGGAGGGGTCCAGCGGCTCGATCCCGTGGAGGTGCCAATCGGCCAGGATCAGGTTCGCCGCCTCAATCTGTTCCTGCTGAGTGGCGCCCTAAAGCACCCCGCCTCGTAGGCCCGAAGCAAGTCTCTCCCACCAAGGCCCGCGCGAAAGAGTGTGCGCGTTTAATGCTTAATTTGTTTTTCCCGGCACGCGATGGAACTGTGATACGCTTTACGCGTCTTTAAACAGTTGAATCAAGCGGATGCAGGCATCAGCGAGAGATAAGATCAAACCCATCTCGGAACTCTCTGAGATAGCGGAAAAAATTCGATCTTCAGGTAAAAAGATCGCTCATGCCCACGGCACCTTCGATCTGCTGCATATGGGGCATGTCCGGCATCTGGAGCAGGCGCGCCGGGAAGGCGATGTGCTGATCGTGACCGTGACTGCCGACGAGCATGTGCACAAGGGACCGGGCCGTCCCGTCTTCACCGATCAGCTCCGGGCCGAGATGCTCGCGGCCCTCGAATATGTCAGCTGGGTCGGGGTCAATCACGAGGCATCGGCGGAGCAGGTGATCCACGCGATCAAGCCTGATGCCTATATCAAGGGCTCCGACTATGTCGATGCGGAGCAGGATGTCACCGGCAAGATTGTCGATGAGCGCAACGCCGTTGAAAGCCACGGCGGCCGGATCGTCTTCACAAGCGACATCACCTTCAGCTCCAGCGAGTTGATCAACAGGCATGTCGATGTCTTCGAACCCGAAGTCCGGAACTATCTGGATCAGGTCCGGAGCCGTGTCGGCCTGCAGCAATTGCTCGATATGGTCGACAGCATCAAGGACATGAAGATCCTGCTTATCGGCGATACGATCCTGGACGAATACCAGTACGTCTCGCCCTCGGGTCAGCCGTCCAAGGAAAACATCATGTCCACCCGCTATCAGGACATCGAGATTTTCGCAGGCGGTGCCATCGCGGCCGCAAATCATGTCGCCAGTTTCTGCAAACAGGTCGATATCATCACCTGTCTTGGCGAGGACGACCCGCGCGAAAACTTCATCAAGAAGCAGTCGCGCGAGAATGTGAATATCATTCCCGTCTACCGGCCGAATGCCCCGACCACGCGGAAAGTCCGGTTCGTCGACAACAGCTATGTGCGGAAACTCTTCGAGGTTCAGTTCATAGAGGATTCACCGCTGCCTCCGGAGCAGATGGCCGACCTGAACGCCAAGATCGCCGAACTCGCCCCGGGGTACGATCTGGTCATGGCTGCCGATTTCGGACACGGGCTGATCTCCGGCCCAACCGTCGATCTGATTTGCGAGAAGGCGCCATTTCTGGCCGTCAACGCCCAGACCAACAGTGCCAACCGCGGCTACAATCTGATCACGAAATATCCGCGGGCGGATTACCTCTGTATCGACTCGCCCGAAGCCCGGCTCGCGGTCGGTGACCGGTTCAGCGATCTCGGGAAAATCGCCCAGGAGATCCTGCCGAAGCAGATTGATTGCCGCCGCATGATCCTGACCCATGGCCGTCATGGCTGCGTCGCCTACGACGCCGGAGGGCCTGTAACACAGATTCCCGCCTTCACCCGTCGGGTGGTCGATACGATGGGTGCGGGCGATGCTTTTTTCTCCATTACATCACCGCTGGCCAAGGTTGGAACGGATATTGCTAATATCGGACTGATCGGGAATATCGCCGGGGCCATCAAGGTTGGCATCGTCGGGCATCGTGACTCGGTCGACAAGATCAGTGTGGTCAAGGCATTGACCGCGCTTTTGAAGTAACAGCGCGCCTGCGGAACTGATTTTACCCGCAGGTGACGTTGGCATGGACAGGAAGAAGATGCCGGATACGATCGTGACACAATCTCCGATCCCCTATGTCGATATAGGCACCCAGTTCGCCCAGGAACGGGACGATCTGATGCCGATCATCGAGGAAATTCTTGCCAGTGGCATGTATGTCGGCGGGCCATGGAACGACAAGCTGGAAGCTGCTCTGGCAGAGCGTTGCGGCACGAAACACGCCGTTGCTCTGAATTCCGGAACGGATGCGCTCATCCTCTCTCTCGCCGCGCTCGGTATCGGTGCGGGCGATGAAGTGATCACGCCGCCCAACTCATTCGTTGCGTCGACGGCAGTGATAGCCCATGTCGGGGCCACGCCGGTCTTCGCCGATGTGCTGCCCGATCAGAATATCGATCCGGCGGAAATCGAGAAAAAAATCACGTCTAAAACCAAGGCGATCATGCCGGTGCATCTGACCGGACGGGTCGCCGATATGGGGCCGATCCGGGACATTGCCGAGCGGCACGGGCTTGCGGTTATCGAAGATGCGGCGCAGTCCATCGGCTCGCTCTATGACGGCAAACCAAGCGGCGCTCTTGGCGACGCCGGGTGCTTCTCCGCCCACCCGCTGAAGAACCTGAATGCCTGTGGCGATGCCGGGTTCCTGACCACCGACCGTGACGATATTGCGGAATATGCCCGGCTCTACCGCAATCACGGGCTGGTCGACCGCAACACGGTCGCGCGGTTCGGGTCGGTCTCACGCATGGACCAGATCCAGGCGGCGATCCTGCATTACCGGCTCGGCAAAATGGACGATTTGATCGAGCGGCGGCGGAACAATGCCGCGCTCTATCGGGCCCTACTCAATCCCGCATTGGCTTTCTCACCGCCCTGCCGTGACATCGAGTTCAACAGTTTCCACACCTTCGTCATTCAGGTTGACCACCGGGATGCCTTGCAGGCGCACCTTTCCAGTCTCGGGATCGGAACGGCAATCCACTATCCGGTGCCGATCCATCTGCAACCGGCCGCGGCCTATCTGGGTCACAAGGCAGGAGATTTCCCGGTCACTGAATTGCAGTCGGAACGGATCATCACCCTGCCGATCCATCAGAACCTGACCGAAGACGAAATTCGCCGGGTGGCGGACGCGGTCAACGCCTTCCTTGCAGCGGCCGCGTGATGCCGGAGAGAGACAGATGAGCGAGCAAGCCATCAACTACGAACAGCTTGTCGAATCCTATGAGAACCGCTTGCTGAACCAGTTGCGCAGCCACGGTGTGGATCTGGATTTTCTGGAGATGTGGGTCCCGGACGAGGACACGGTCTCAAGCATCCTGAACATGGCCGAAGCAGCCGGCGCATTCGGCGTCCAGAGTTTCACCGTCCGGGTCAATCGCGACACCCTGCCGGCTGGCCGGACTGACGACCTGAAGAACGCGCTCACCCCGATCTCCGACGTCTCGATCGAGGACCACGAGGATTATTGCCTTGTCCATATCAGCAGCATTACAGCGTGAGGCGCCGGTGAGCAGCCGCGCGGACATTCCCGAGGCGTTCGCCCGACCGATCGCGGATCGGCTCGGTCACCTCGCCCATGCGGGAACTGCGCCGGCATCGGACGCACCGAGCATCATTGTGGAAGCGGATGGCATGAGCCTGACGCTGACGCTTGAAAATGCCTCGGAGACCGTTGCTCAAGCGCATTTCAGTGCACCGCCGGAAGCGCCTGAAAGCGCTGTCCTGGATCTGCTTTGCGCTCACGCGCTTGGTGCCCCTGTGCGCGAGGTCGTGGAGCATGGGCTGGTATTCGCCCTTCAGGCGCTGCGCGATCCGGATGCCCCTGCACCGGTTGCCGGAATCGTGACGCCGCGCAATGCGGGAGCCTGCTTCGCCATTCCACTGCGTCTCGTTGCCGCCGTCCGGCGCGAGGCCGAGGCCCGGTTTGGCCGCCACGCGGACACGAATTTCTTCGACCGGCCATACAGCGATGCCTGGAAGAAACTCGACAAGGCAGGCAAGCGCGATCTGCTCCTGCCGCATATCGCACGCTTCAAGGCCGATAACGGAATTTCGGACAGCGCCTTCGAATTGGTGGAAATCGACCAATATGATCGTCTGTTCCTCGTTTTCACCGACGAGATAGCCGTCTGGGACAAACCTGTCCTGCTCATGAAGATGGAACGCTGGCTGCGCGAGCAGACCGGCGAACGCATTGAACTCTTCACCGAGGTGGTGAAGGACGCGAACCGTATCCGGCGCCTCTAGAAACCGGGACCAACAGTCCAAGGAACGAAGCCATGACCGGAATGACAGATCACGTTGAACTGATCCTGGACGGCACCAAGATCGCCTGGCATCAGGACCGTATCGACGCCTGGGAGCGCGGTGAGCGGATCGCGCCGATCACCATCGACATGTCGCTGACCCGCGCCTGCAATTTCGCCTGCCATTTCTGCTATGCCATGTTGCAGGAGAACGAGCGCAAGGTGATCGACAAGAAGGCCATCTTCGAATTCCTCGAGGATTGTGCCGAGATCGGTGTCAAAGGCATCAGCCTGGTTTCCGACGGCGAGAGCACGATCTCACCTGTCTTCGTCGATGCCTGCAAATACGGACACGAACTCGGCCTCTCGATGGCCGTCGGCACAAACGGCTTCGTGCTGAACCGGCGTAAGCTGGAGGAAGTGCTGCCGTCCCTGACCTATCTCCGCGTTAATATCTCGGCCGGCGAGCGCAAGCGCTATGCCGAGATCATGGGTGTGAAGGAGCATTGGTTCGACCGGGTCGCGGAAAACATCAAGGCCATGGGCGAAATCAAGCGGGAGCAGAATCTCGGTGTGACCATCGGCATGCAGATGGTGCTGATGCCGGAATATCACGACCAGATCATGCCTCTGGCCCAACTCGGCAAGGAGCTGCGGCCGGACTATCTGGTGATCAAGCATTGCAGCGACGACGAAGACGGCTCCCTCGGCGTCGACTATAGCGGCTATGCCGACCTGTATGAGACCCTGCACGCGGCCGAGGCGCTGTCCGACGACACCTACCAGGTGACGGTCAAGTGGTCGAAAATCGATACCGAGGGAACGCGCAGCTATCAGCGCTGCTACGGCGCGCCCTTCATGCTGCAGATGTCCGGCTCCGGCCTGGTCGCGCCCTGCGGCATGCTGTTCAACGAGCGCTACAAGAAGTTCCACATCGGCAATATCACTGAGGAACGGTTCCGCGACATCTTCTACAGCGACCGCTACTGGGAAGTGATGAACT
>NZ_CAXBDC010000034.1:0-41871 GCF_963974195.1 uncultured Nisaea sp. | reverse complement strand
TGTGCCGGAGGTGGTTTTCAATCTGGAAACCCTGTGCCGGAAGTACTTCAAGATCGAGCCCATGGTTGTCGGCCGAAAGGGGGTGGATCTCGGGATCGATATCCGGATCGAGCGGCCGACCGAAGTCGGCGCGGACCGGCTGGTGAACGCCATTGCCGCGCATGCGGCTTATGAGGGCGCGCTGATCGTCATCGATTTCGGCACAGCAACGACCTTTGATGTTGTGGAGCCTGACGGCGGGTATGCCGGAGGGATCATTGCGCCGGGCATCAATCTTTCTCTTGATGCGCTTTACAATGCCGCGGCACAGCTGCCGCGCATTGCAATCCGTCCGCCAGAAATGCCGGATGTGGGGACCAACAGTCCCGTGCGCGTTATCGGAAAGTCTACAGTGAGTGCCATGCACTCGGGAATTTTTTGGGGATATATCGGCCTGATCGAAGGGCTGGTGTCCCGTATCAAAGCGGAATACGGAACAGATATGACGGTTATTGGCACGGGCGGGCTTGCGGCGATCTTCGCCGACTGCACGCCGGTTATTGAACATGTGGACGAGGCGATCACGCTACGCGGCCTATTGCTGATCCATGAGCGGAATAAAACACAATGAGCGGCGTGCCGAAGATCAAGGACGAGGATTTCATTTTCTTGCCGCTTGGCGGCAGTGACGAAATCGGGATGAACCTCAACCTCTACCATTATGGCGGTAAGTGGCTGATGGTGGATCTGGGAATCTCCTTCGGCGACGACACGATGCCCGGCATTGATGTTCTGCTGCCGGATCCCGAGTTCATCGAACAGCGCCGGAAGGATCTGGTCGGGCTGGTTATCACCCATGGCCATGAAGATCATATCGGGGCCATTCCCCATCTCTGGCCGCGTCTGCGCTGCCCGATCTATGCGACCCCGTTTACGGCAACACTGATCCGCCGGAAGCTTACCGAAGTCGGGATCCTTGAGCAGGTCGAACTGATCGAGGTGGATATCTCGGCCAATTTTGTTCTCGGCCCGTTCGAGCTGCAATTTATCACGCTCACCCACTCCATTCCGGAGGCTAACGGTTTGGCTATCCGGTGTGGCGGCGGTACCGTGATGCATACGGGGGACTGGAAATTCGATCCGGACCCGGTGATCGGGCGAACGAGCGATATCGAGGCGCTCCGTGAACTCGGCGATGAAGGCGTGCTCGCCCTCATTGGTGATTCAACGAATGTTCTGGACCCGGGCCGCTCCGGCTCCGAGGCCAGCCTGACAGACTCTCTTGCCGAGCTGTTCCGGCAGCATGATCAGCGTATCGCCATCACCTGTTTTGCGTCGAATGTTGGCCGGCTTGCGAATATTTCGGCTGCCGCTGCGGCTGCCGGGCGTAACGTGGCACTGGTCGGACGCTCTCTCTGGCGCATGTATGAGGCGTCACTGCAGAACGGATATCTGCGCGATATTCCGGAATTTCTCTCAGAAAAGGACGCGGGCTTCATTCCGCGCGACAAGCTGGTGCTGATCTGCACCGGCTCGCAAGGGGAGTCGCGGGCCGCACTTGCCCGCATTGCCGAGAATGCGCATCCGGAAATCACCCTGGAGCGCGGTGACGTCGTTGTCTTCTCGTCACGGGAAATACCCGGAAACGAGACCGCGATCGGCCGCGTGCAGAGCCGGCTTGTGGCGCGCGGCATCGAGGTGGTGACCGAGCGGGACCATCATGTCCACGTCTCTGGCCATCCGGCACGGGAAGAGCTGGTCGAGATGTACCAGTATATCCGTCCGAAGGTTGCCGTGCCGGTGCATGGCAGTCCGCGTCATCTGGAAGCTCATGCACGGCTCGCTCGGGAGTGCCAGGTGCCGGAATCCATCGTTCCGGGAAATGGCAGCCTGATCCGCCTTGAAGAAGGCAATGTCGAGATTATCGGCTGGGTTCCGACCGGCATGCTGACCGTCGATGGCGGCCGGATCATTCCGCTTGAATCGAGCGTGATCGGTGATCGTAAGAAGATGCTGTTCAACGGGGCGGTTTCGGCAACTGTGCTGATGAACGGCAAGGACCAGCTACACAGTGATCCCGTCCTGACTTTCAACGGTATCGCCGATGAGGGCGAAATTGACGCATTGAGCGATACGGCAAAAGACCTCATATGGGAGACGGTCGGTGCGCTCGGCAAGAAGGCGCGGGCCAAGGATGATGAAGTCGGGGAAGCGGTGCGCCGGGCTGTTCGCCGTGTCGTTCGGGCGGAATATGGAAAACGCCCTGTGACGACAGTTCATGTGCTGCGTGTCTGACAAGGAATAAGGGGAGAACTCATGATTGGCCGCTTGAACCATGTTGCCATTGCCGTGCCGGATCTGGATGCGGCATGTGCGACATATCGCGGTGCGCTTGGCGCCAACGTGAGTGCCCCCGAAGATCTGCCCGAGCATGGTGTGACAGTCGTCTTTGTCGAGCTTCCCAACACCAAGATAGAGCTGTTGTATCCACTTGGTGAGGCTTCGCCGATTGCGGCCTTCCTTGAAAAGAACCCGTCCGGCGGGATGCATCACGTCTGTTACGAGGTGGATGATATCCTCGCCGCACGGGATCGCCTGAAGGCCGAGGGCGCGCGGGTTCTTGGAGACGGTGAGCCGAAGAACGGCGCGCATGGCAAGCCTGTGCTGTTTCTTCATCCGAAGGACTTTGCCGGCACGCTGGTTGAGCTCGAACAGGCCTAGACGGGACGTCGGATCATGAAGGACTGGGTCTCCATAATTGTCGTCTTCCTGCTGCTCTGGTGGTGGTTCTTCCTGATGGCGCTGCCCATCGGTGTGCGGGTCTCCGAGGAGGCAGAGGAAGGACATGCTTCCAGCGCGCCTAAGCGACCGCATCTCTGGAAGAAAGCGCTTGGAGCCACGATCGCGGCAATCCTTGGAACGGTTCTGATCAACTACATTATTGCAGCCAATCTGTTCTCGTTCCGGGATGCGATCCAGAATTGGTAGTCTGTGATTCCGTAAGGATCTGAACGAGGATCTGAAGCGGTACAGGCTTTCAGGTTCGGATTAGGTCTGCACCAAGAAAAACGGCAAGATCCTGAAGATCTTGCCGGGCGAATTTTTTTTATGATTCGACCACGGCGCTTTAACGCTGTGGTTCGCTTCCTCCCTAAACTCGGGCCAAATTCGCGGCTCGGACTTGTTCTTTTTTTTCTTGGATGGTGACCATATGACATGTTGTTGAAGGCGTCACCAATTTTTTTGCACCATGGTCAAATGATATCGATTCTCACCAGTTTTTTGTTATCAAACATCGTCTTGGGAGCGGATAGGGACATGATAATGTGCTTTTGGAAAAAGTTGAAGTTGTCAGCTCCGTTTCTGATATTCGGAACGCTGATCTTTACGGGAGCTGGGTCCGTCATTGCCTCGGCTGATGAGCCGCAAGGTATAGAGGTGTCGAAAAAGGATTGTGCGCGCATCGTTGCACACGAGCCGGCGGCGGATGTCGAGTACAAGCCGGGCGTCGACGCTGCGGGGAAGCCGGTTGCTCCCGCCGATTTACCTGGGTCGGCCATCATCGAGGCGCCGAAGAAAATCGTCATTCCGCTCACGCTTGATGTCGCCGAGCTTTTCTCCTTGCCGGCAGGCGTGGCCGGGGAAACCGATATCGGCAAGATCGAGTATGACATCATGGCGGGACGGCTCGAATATAATGGCCAGCCGCTCAACGATCCGCAAATGGCGGCTATTGTTGCCGCTTGCGGGGCTGTGAAGAAATAAAGCAATAAAGAAAAACGGCGGCGTCCGAGGACACCGCCGTTTCTATCTGATGTGAGGACCGAGAGGGCCTGAGTGGATCAGGCGCCGGTGAAGGCTTGCAATCCGGTCTGCGCACGGCCCAGGATCAGGGCGTGCACGTCGTGCGTGCCTTCATAGGTGTTCACGGCTTCCAGGTTCACCACGTGACGGATCACGTGATACTCGTCCGAAACGCCGTTACCGCCATGCATGTCGCGGGCAACGCGGGCGATGTCGAGAGACTTGCCGCAATTGTTCCGCTTCATCAGGGAAATGGCTTCCGGCGCACCGTTACCGGAATCCATCATCCGGCCGAGCCGCAGGGCGCCATGCAGGCCGAGTGTGATTTCGGTCTGCATGTCCGCGAGTTTTTTCTGGATAAGCTGGTTCGCGGCGAGGGGACGGCCGAACTGCTTGCGGTCCATCGTGTACTGACGGGCCTGATGCCAGCAGAACTCGGCGGCGCCGATGGCGCCCCAGGAAATGCCGAAACGAGCTTTGTTCAGGCAACCGAAAGGTCCCTTCAGTCCGGAGACGTTCGGCAGCATGTTTTCTTCCGGGATCTCGACATTGTCCATGACGATCTCGCCGGTGACAGAGGCGCGCAGAGAGAACTTGCCTTCGATCTTCGGTGCGGTCAGTCCCTTCATGCCTTTTTCAAGGACGAAGCCGCGGATCTGGCCGTCATCGGTCTTTGCCCAGACGACGAAGACATCGGCGATCGGGGAGTTGGTGATCCACATTTTGGCGCCGTTGAGCAGATAGCCGCCCTGGACGCTCTTCGCACGGGTGACCATGCTTCCCGGATCGGACCCGTGATCGGGTTCTGTCAGACCGAAGCAACCGACCCATTCGCCAGTCGCAAGCTTCGGCAGATATTTCTGCTTCTGCTCTTCGCTTCCGTAAGCATAGATCGGATGCATGACGAGGCTGGACTGGACGCTCATGGCCGAGCGGTAACCACTGTCGACCCGCTCGACTTCACGGGCGATCAGGCCGTAGCAGACATGATTCACGCCAGCGCAGCCATAACCGTCGATGGTGCAGCCGAGAAAACCGAGCTCGCCCATTTCGCTCATGATTTCACGATGGAAGACTTCGTTGCGGAAAGCTTCCTGCACCCGCGGCATCAGTTTGTCCTGACAATAGGCCCGCGCGGCATCGCGGATCATCCGCTCTTCCTCGGTCAGTTCCTGTTCGAGGAGGAGAGGATCTTCCCAGTCGAACTGCGGCCGTGAGGCTTTTGCAGACTTGGCTGCGTCGACAGCGGGTTGGACGGACATGGGGGTACTCCCAAAGTTGCTGAATTCGTTGCAGAGGTATATACGCCGAAGCGGTTGCAGCTTCAAATTTCCGTTGAGGCATTGTTGCCGTTCTTGGGCACCGTGAAGAACCGCTTTTACCGCCGGGAAAAAATGATGGCGCGAAAGTTAGACGAGCGAAGAGTGATAATCGAGTTCCTGCCGTCCGGGAGTTATGTGAAGGTCAGTGCCTTCGATCCGGTAAGCATGGTGGAGGTTTCCATTGTCGGTAACCCGGCGAGTGGAGAGGCGGGGCTCAAGCAGGTCGTGCTTCGTAAGCTGAAATACGTTCTTGAAAAGAAATCTCAGCCAGAACCACGTGGCCGGGGCACTACCGTCTGATTACAGAAATAAATGGCCTAAAATAAAAAGCGCCGGAAAATCCGGCGCTTTTCGAAAAGCAGTGCGGCTGAGAATCAGACGGCTTTACGTTTGCGGCCACCACGTTTGACGGTATTGCGGCCGAGGCCAATCTTCTTGGCGAACTCGGACCGTTGGGCGGCATAGTTTGGAGCGACCATGGGATAGTCGGCCGGGAGGCCCCATTTGGCACGGTATTCTTCCGGAGTCATGTTGTACGTGGTCCGGAGATGGCGCTTCAGCATCTTGAGGCGCTTGCCGTCTTCAAGGCAGATGATGTATTCCGGGGTGATCGAGCGGCGGATCGGCACAGCCGGTTTCGCGGGCTCTACTTCCGGCTCGCTAACGTCAATATTAAGACGCGTCAGCGCTTCATGAACCGTGCTGATAACCTCCGAAATCTGCGACGCAGCCACAGTGTTATTTCCGAGGTATGCGGACACAACATCCGTGGTCATACGGAGTAGTTCAGAAGAGTCCAGATTGTCTTCACGGGTTTCGTCGGTCATTTCTAGATCCGATATTTAACATTATCTTGATTAGGGTGTCCTCGGAACATTGTCCCGGGCGAAATAGTTGTCAAGAAATAATGCAGGGTTCAGCTTTTCAAATTCTGAATTCAAATGCTCTGAATTTCTACGGTTTTTGAAAGCAGCTTTTTTCTGGAATACACGGTCAAGATATTTTAGTGGTTATTTTGTGGTGCGTGACGACTTTCTTACTTTCTCTGATGAAACGTCAGGTGCGTAAATAGTGGTTCGCTGGCCTTCCCGCCGCGTATATAGTAGATCCTCCGTTTGATGGAACAACGAGCCTGACAGGTAATGACAGATAACGCGATCGTGATCGGTTCAGATCACGCTGGATATTCACTGAAACAAGTATTGGTAGCTCACCTTGAAGAAAAGGGGTGGACGGTTGTTGATGTCGGGACGAACGGGCCGGACTCGGTTGACTATCCTGATTTCGGCTCTGCGGTCGCACATGGCCTGAAGGATGGCAAGGCCCCTCTGGGGATCGTTGTCTGCGGCACGGGCATTGGCATAAGCATCGCTGCGAACCGGCACGACTGGGTCCGCGCGGGTCTTTGTCATGACACGACCTCGGCACGGCTCTGCCGGCTGCATAACGACGCGAATGTTCTTGCGCTCGGCGCACGCCTTATTGGCGAAGAGGTCGCGAAAGACTGTGTCGATGTCTTTCTCGCAACAGATTTTGAAGGCGGCCGGCATCAACGTCGCGTCGACAAACTCGGGTTTGCCGAGAGCATGTAAATCACGTCCTTGCACTGCGATGTCTGAGCGAGTAGGCCACGTTGCATTGCGGGATACGAACAGGAGCTGTCATGTCCGCCTTTGAAACGAGCACAACCGATAACCCTTTCTTTGCCAAACCGCTGTCGGAGAGTGATCCCGCGCTTTACAGCGCGATCTCCGAGGAACTGGAGCGGCAAAAAGACCAGATCGAGCTGATTGCCTCCGAGAATATTGTCTCCCGCGCGGTGCTGGAAGCACAGGGCTCGGTCCTGACGAACAAGTATGCGGAAGGCTATCCGGGACGCCGTTATTACGGCGGCTGTGAATTTGTCGACAAGGCGGAAGCTCTGGCGATCGAGCGCGCATGCAAGCTGTTCGACTGCAGCTTCGCAAACGTGCAGCCGCATTCCGGCGCGCAGGCGAACCAGGCCGTCATGCTGGCTCTGGTCGAGCCTGGCGACACGGTCATGGGCCTGTCTCTGGCTGCTGGCGGTCACCTGACGCACGGCGCTCCGCCGAACCTGTCCGGTAAATGGTTCAAGGCGGTGCAGTACGGCGTGCGCAAGGAAGACGCGCTGATTGACTTTGATCAGGTCAAGGCGCTGGCCGAGGAGCACAAGCCGAAACTGATCATCGCTGGCGGCTCCGCCTATCCGCGCGAGATCGATTTCAAGAGGTTCCGCGAGATCGCCGATTCCGTCGGTGCCTATTTCCATGTGGACATGGCGCATTTCGCTGGCCTGGTTGCCGGCGGTGCGCATCCGAGCCCGCTGCCCCATGCCCATGTGGTCACGACCACAACCCACAAGACCCTGCGCGGCCCGCGCGGCGGCATGATCCTGTCGAACGACCCGGACATCGGCAAGAAGATCAACTCGGCGGTGTTCCCTGGTCTCCAGGGTGGCCCGCTGATGCATGTGATCGCGGCGAAAGCGGTTTCCTTCGCCGAAGCACTGACGCCGGAATTCAAGGCCTATTCCCGTCAGGTCGTCGAAAATGCGAAGGCGCTCGGCGAAGTGCTGAAAGCGCGCGGGCTGGATATCGTCTCCGGCGGCACGGATACGCATGTTCTGCTCGTCGATCTGCGTCCGAAAGGTCTTACAGGCAAAGTGGCGGAAGCCGCTCTCGAACGGGCCAGCATTACCTGTAACAAAAACGGTGTTCCGTTCGATCCGGAAAAGCCGATGATCACGTCCGGGGTGCGTCTTGGTACGCCGGCGGGAACCACGCGCGGCTTCGGCGTGGCGGAATTCCAGGAAATCGGAAACCTGATTGGCGATGTGCTGGACGCCGTCGCGCAGAATCCGGATGACAGCTCGCTGACCGAAGAGAAGGTCCGGGAAAGTGTCCGGGTATTGTGTGATCGGTTCCCGATCTACTAAACCCGGTGTGCGGCCCGGGGAGGCCGCCGCCAGTTACTGATTGAAGGGGGAAGACCATGCGTTGTCCGTTTTGCGGCCACACCGATACCCAGGTGAAGGACTCCCGTCCGACGGAAGACCATGCGGCTATTCGGCGGCGCCGGTTCTGCCCGGCCTGCGGTGCGCGTTTCACGACCTTTGAGCGGGTCCAGCTTCGTGAGCTGACCGTGGTCAAGAAGACGGGCAAGCGGGCCCCCTTCGATCGGGACAAGCTGGTCCGGTCGGTTCAGATCTCGATGCGCAAACGTCCGGTCGATCCGGAGCGCATCGAGCGGATGGTGACCAGCATCGTCCGGCGGCTGGAAAGCATGGGAGAGGCGGAAATCCCGTCCGAAGTGATCGGTCAAATGGTCATGGAATCCCTGGCAAACCTGGATCAGGTTGCCTATGTCCGGTTTGCGTCGGTCTACAAGAACTTCCGAGAAGCCAAAGACTTCGAGGAATTCGTCGAAGAAATCAGTCACGACGGCGACGACTGACCGTCCTCGCCGCCCGGCGTCTGGTGTTCAGCCCGAGGGTGATGCCCTGGGGCTGAAGCCATGACGGGAGCGTGGAAAAATGAGCCAAGATATCTCCTTCATGCGGCACGCCCTGGCACTTGCCAGGCGCGGGCTTGGACAGGTCGCGCCGAACCCGTCGGTTGGCTGCGTCATTGTCCGTGACGGCCGGATTGTCGGGCGCGGCTGGACCCAACCCGGCGGACGCCCGCATGCGGAACCCGTGGCCCTTGCCGATGCCGGTGATGCGGCACGCGGGGCGACAGTCTATGTCTCACTGGAGCCTTGTGCGCACCATGGCGCGTCTCCGCCCTGCACTGATGCCCTGATCGCGGCAGGCGTAGCCAAGGTGGTCTATGCCTTGCGCGATCCGGATCCCCGGGTCGACGGAACTGGTCACACCCGGCTTGCCGATGCGGGGATTGAGGTTGTCTCCGGCCTTCTGGAAAAGGAAGCCGAGGAACTCAACCGTGGCTTCCTCACGCGCATTCGCAAGAAACGCCCCTTCGTTACCTTGAAGCTGGCAACGTCGCTCGACGGCAAGGTCGCGCTGGCGAACGGCCGCAGCCAATGGATTACCGGTCCGGGTGCCCGGGCGGTATCGCATCAGATCCGGGCCAGTCACGATGCCATCATGACCGGGATCGGGACTGTGCTTGCGGATGATCCGGCACTGACCTGCCGCCTGCCGGGATTGAGCGCACGCTCGCCGGACCGGGTGATTCTCGATGGTGGGTTGCGGCTGACTGTTGATCGCGAGGTTGTTGAAACAGCTCGCGACATTCCGACGACCGTCATCACGGCTGTCGCGGCGGACGATCCGAAAGCGCTCGCTCTGACAGAAGCCGGTGTCGAGGTGCTCGGCGGGATGGCAGTCAAAGACGGGCGGCTCGATCTGGATGCAACCCTCTCCCTGCTCGCGGAGCGGGGCGTCACCCGGCTGATGGTTGAATCCGGCGGTGAGCTTGCCAGCACTTTCGTCCGCGAAGAGCGGGTCGATGAGTTGGTCTGGTTCCGGGCGCCGGCCATCATCGGCGGAGACGGATTGAGTGCCGTTCGGAACCTTGATCTGGAGCTTCTCGAATTCATGCCGCGTTTCGAACGGCGTTATGTCCGGCCCGTGGGTGAAGATCTGGTGGAAACCTACCGGCGTCGAAACTAGGTTACGGCCATGTTCACAGGAATCATCACGCATATCGGTACGGTCCGCCGTATCGAAAAGGCCGGAGATACGCGCATGACCGTGTCGGCCGGCTTCGATATGGATAGCGTCGCGCTCGGAGCCTCCATTGCCTGCTCCGGCTGTTGCCTCACCGTTGTTGAAAAGGGGGACGGCTGGTTCGCTGCCGATGTCTCGGCGGAGACCCTCTCCAAGACCAATCTCGGCAACTGGGCCGAGGGCGCGCGGATTAATCTGGAGCGCGCCCTGAAAATGGGTGACGAGCTTGGCGGCCATATCGTCAGCGGCCATGTGGACGGGCTCGCGGAGATCCTGTCCATCACGCCGGAGGGAGACAGCCATCGTATTTCGCTCGGAATACCATTGGAACTGGCGGCTTTCGTGGCTCCCAAAGGCTCCGTCGTGCTGGATGGCATTTCCCTGACGGTGAATGAAGTCGATGGTCCCGGGGGTGGTTCCAACGCCGTCTCCTTCGGTGTGAACATCATCGAACACACCTGGAATGAGACCACGCTCGGCGATCGAAAGCCTGGCGATCATTTGAACATGGAAGTCGACATGCTTGCCCGCTATGTTGCGCGCCTGTTGGACGTCCGGGAACTACGGAATGACTGAAACGGCTGAACCGCTCGGCGAGCTTTACCGCACCGCACTCTCCTCCATTGAGGAGGTGGTCGAGGAAGCGCGCCAGGGCCGCATGTTCATCCTTGTCGATGACGAGGATCGCGAGAATGAGGGCGACCTCTGCATCCCCGCCCAGATGGCGACACCGGAAGCGATCAACTTCATGGCCAAGTATGGCCGCGGCTTGATCTGCCTTTCCATGGAGCGGGAGCGGATCGAGAAGCTCGGTCTGCCCCTGATGTCCTCGAACAACGGCACACGGCACGAAACCGCCTTCACCGTTTCCATCGAGGCCCGGGAAGGGGTGACGACCGGTATTTCGGCGCATGACCGGGCGCGTACCGTTCAGGTTGCCATCGATTCCAAATCGGCGCGGGACGATATCGTAACGCCGGGGCATGTGTTTCCGCTGATGGCCCGGGATGGCGGCACTTTGGTGCGGGCAGGGCATACGGAAGCCGTTGTCGATATCGCGCGGATGGCCGGGCTCAACCCGTCCGGCGTGATCTGCGAGATCATGAATGACGACGGCACCATGGCACGGCTGCCGGACCTGGTTCAGTTCGCGCAGTATCATGGCCTCAAGGTCGGAACGATCGCCGACCTGATCGAATATCGCCGGCGCACCGAATCCGTGGTGCAGCGCTCGGTCGAAACCACGCTCGACAGTGAGTACGGCGGCGACTGGCGGATGATCGTCTATGTCAACAAGATCACCTATGCCGAACATATAGCGCTGGTGAAGGGCGACATCACGAAGGGTGACCCGGTATTGGTCCGCATGCACGGGCTGAGCATCATGGAAGATGTTCTGGGCGACCGGACCGGGAAGCGGGCCGGCGGTGAGTTGCAGAACGCCATGCGTCAGATTGGTGAAGAGGGCTCCGGTGTCGTTGTCCTGATCCGCGAGCCGTCCGCGACGGCGCTTTCTGACCGGGTGCGCCGCAAGCTGCGGGCCGAGGTCGAGGGCAAGAAGACCGAAAATGAGCTGAGAGATTACGGTGTCGGCGCGCAGATCCTGCTGGATCTTGGCGTGCGCGATATGATTTTGCTGAGCAACCACGACCGCAATATCGTTGGCCTTGAGGGCTACGGTCTGAGCATGGTCGAGCGGCGCGGCGTTAAAACCGGGGACGAAGGAGCCGGCGAATGAGCCGCATTCTGATTGTCGAAGCGCGTTTCTATGAGGATATCGCGGACGAATTGGTGAAGGGTGCCATCGCGGCGCTCGAGGAAGCCAATGTGGAATTCGACCGGGTCGAGGTGCCGGGCGCGCTGGAAATTCCGGCGGCCATCGCGATTGCTTCGCAGCGCACGGACGGCGAGCCCTATGCGGGTTATGTTGCGCTCGGCTGCGTCATTCGTGGCGAGACGAGCCATTACGATTATGTCTGCGGCGAGAGCGCCCGTGGATTGCAGGATCTGGCGCTGTGGGAAGGTCTTTCCATCGGTAACGGTATCCTTACCGTGGAAAACCGGGACCAGGCGTGGGCCCGCGCGGCAGTAGACAAGAAAAACAAAGGCAAGGATGCGGCGGATGCCGCCCTCGCACTGGTGGCGCTGAAGCGCCGCTTCGGTGTCGAGTGAGCAAAAAAATGACAACTTCCAAAGAACGTCTCCCGGAACGCCAGCGTCGCACTGCGGCGCGTCTTGCCGCGGTTCAGAGCCTTTATCAGATGTCGATTACCGGCATTCCGGCGCCGCGGGTGATTGCGGAGTTCAAGGAGCTTCGCCTTGCCGGCGGTGAAGAGAATGAAAGTTTCGGCCCGGCAGATCATGCTTTCTATGAAAGGCTCACGGCTGGCGTCACGTCTGACCTGGAGACGGTAGACGGGCTTATTTCCGGAGCGCTTTCAGACGACTGGTCGATCGACCGTCTGGAGACGATTGTCCGGAATATCCTCGAATGCGGTGCGCACGAATTGCTGTCGCATGGCGATGTGCCGGCGGCGGTCGTGATTACCGAGTATGTCGATGTGGCACACGGATTCTTCTCGGAGAAGGAACCGGGCTTCATCAATGGTGTTCTGGACCGGATCGCCCGCACCTTGCGTGAGGGTGAGAAGGGGGCCGCTCCGTCCGGCTCCGAAAGCGAATAGGCATGTCCGGGCTCGGCGAGTTCGAGCGTATTGCGCGTTTTTTCACCCCTCTCGTTGAAGGCCAGAGCGATGCGCTGGGCCTGACCGATGATGCAGCCCTGGTGACACCGCCAGCCGGTAAGCGCATGGCGGTAACGGCGGATGCGCTGGTCGCAGGTGTCCATTTCCTGCCGGACGATCCGGCTGACCGCGTCGCGCGCAAAGCACTCCGGGTCAATATTTCCGATCTCGCTGCCATGGGCGCGGAGCCCTATGGCTACACGATCACGCTGGCCTTGCCGCGCGATATGGCGGATGCGGAGGCATGGATCGAACGCTTTGCCCGGGGGCAGGCCGAGGATCATGCGGAATATGGCATCAGGCTACTGGGAGGGGACAGCGTCTCGACGCCGGGGCCGCTGTCTATTTCCATTACGGCCTTCGGTTGGGTGCCCTCGGACCAGGCTTTGACACGCGGCGGAGCGCGGCCTGGTGACGATATTTATGTCTCCGGTACCATCGGGGATTCGTTTCTCGGACTGGCCGTGCTTCAGGGTGATGACTTTGATCTCGCAGAGTCCGAACGCGCTTTTCTGACAGACCGGTATCATCTTCCCCAGCCGCGACCGCGGCTCGGGCTGGCGCTGCTTGGTGTGACCGGCACTGCGCTCGACGTATCGGATGGCCTGCTTCAGGATTTGGGGCACATTTGCGAGGTTTCCAAGGTGGGTGCGGAAGTCGAACTTTCGCTCGTGCCGTTCTCTGGGTCGGGACAAAGGCTTGTGGCGGCCGGGCGTGTGCCGGCCGGAGACCTGGTGACGGGGGGAGATGATTACGAGTTGCTCTTCACGGCGCCTGAAAGTGCCCGGTCGGCTGTTTTCGAGCATGCCGGCAAGACCGGTATCCCGGTGACCCGGATCGGCAAGATACGCGCCGGTGACGGTGTGGATTTGCTGGATCAATCCGGAAAAATCATGGCCCTGGGCAGGCGGGGCTATACCCATGCCTGACAGGCGGGTTAAATGAAGCCATGAAAATCGTCGTCATCCTTGTCCTGTTACTCGTACTTGCCGGCGGCGGTGTGTTCGGCGTTTCCATGTTTGCTCCGGGGCTGCTGCCGCCGATGGTGCTCGAAATGCTGGGCAAGGAAGTACCGCCCGAAGGGGAGAAGGTCGAGGAACGTCCGACTGTGACGCAGTTGGTCGATCTGGAGCCGTTGAGCATTCCGATTTTCCGTGACGGTCAGGTGGACCGCTTTCTGGTTTTGCATCTGCTGATCGAAGTTCGCCCCGGTGCGGATTTCGAGCTGATCAACAGCAAGAAAGTCCGGATCATTGATGCCATCCTGAAATATGTGCATGCGCTTTCCTCGCTTGAGATCAAGCCGGGGGTGAATGACCGGGGCTTCCTGAAGCAGCGCCTCCTTGCAAAACTTGAAGAAATTGTCGGCAAGGGCGTCATTGTCGAGCTGTTGTTCCAGAACGTTTTCGAACGCCCTCTGTAAGGCTGAGGCCGTCTGCACGCATCCTGCGATCTGGCCGCCTTGCTGAAGCCATGCTACCAGACGGTCCCTGTTTTTTTGAAATGCGCAGACAATGACCAGCTCGGCTATCCCGGATCGCGACCCGACGGTTCGCAATGTAGTGCTTTTGGCTATCTGTCAGGCACTCGCCATGACCGGCATGTCCGTCAACATGACCGTGACGGCTCTTGTCGGCCAGCAGCTTGCATCCGATCCCGCCTGGGCCACGGTGCCCCTGGCCCTGCAATTTACTGCGACCATGCTGACGACATTGCCTGCGTCTTTCCTGATGCGTCGTATCGGCCGCCGTTCCGGTTTTGCTCTCGGTATCACCATCGGTATCGTGGGGGCGCTGACCGCGTTTCATGGCATCTTCGAGAAGAGCTTCCTGATCTTCACCGCCGGGTCGATGATGATCGGGTGCTTTCAGGGATTTGCCGTGTTTTACCGGCATGCGGCGGCGGACACGGCCAGTCAGGCTTTCCGCAGCAAGGCGATCTCCCTGGTTCTGGCCGGCGGTGTCTTTGCCGCGCTCGTTGGACCGGAACTCTCGAAATGGTCCTATGACCTGTTCACCCCGGTAATCTATGCGGGCTGTTTCATCATCGTCGCGTCCGTTCAGGCGCTGTCCTTCGCCTTTCTGTATTTCGTTCGCATCCCGCCGCCCGCTCTGCCGAGCGAAGGCGTGCATGTCCGTCCCCTGTCGGTCATCATCCGCCAGCCGACATTCCTGGTTGCTGCTATCGGTGCAATGATCGGCTACGGGGTCATGAGCTTTGTCATGACGGCGACTCCGCTTGCCATCATGGGGTGCGGGTACGAGTTTCGTGACGCGGCCTTCGTTATCCAGTGGCATGTGCTGGCCATGTATGCACCATCCTTCTTTACAGGCTCCCTGATCCAGCGATTCGGTGTTCGTCAGGTTATGCTGACGGGCGCCGTAATTCTGACAGGCGCCGTTGCCGTGAATATCAGCGGCATTGAAATCGAGCGGTTCTGGCTCGGCCTTGTCATGCTTGGTATCGGCTGGAATTTCATGTTCGTAGGCGGCACGTCTCTACTTGCGGAATGCCATACGCCTGAAGAACGGGCGAAGGTGCAGGGGCTGAACGATTTCCTAGTCTTTGGAACGGTTACGGCCTCGTCCTTCGCGTCCGGCGCCCTGCTTAATGCTTTTGGCTGGAATGCTGTAAATTACGGCGTGCTTCCGCTACTCGGAGTGGCCACGTCAGTGATTGCGTTTGCTCTCTGGCGTCAAAGGGCCAGCGCGCAAACATCACAGATGTAATTGCGTATTCAGTTAGACTCGCTTTACACCCTTAGATTTTTTGCTACGGTTTCATCCACTTCGATAGGTGGGGCGGGGACCGGCGAAATACTTTCCGCTGTCTGCCTTTTTCACCCTTCGATTTGAAGTGCCAGCCGGAGCCCGGCGTAAAGACCGGGCCTTGCTGGGAGGAAATGTGCACAAGAGGAAAGAAGGGTTTCGGATATGAGCGGAACTTTGGTGTTTGTCATCCTTTGCGGGGTGGCAGCCTTGCTCTATGGGCTTTGGGCTATCCGGTCGGTACTGGCCGCTGATGCCGGGTCTGCACGGATGCAGGAAATTGCGGGCGCGATCCAGGAAGGCGCTGCGGCATATCTTAACCGGCAATATACAACCATCGGCATCGTTGGAATCGTTGTTGCGGTCATTCTCGGGCTGACGCTTGGCATGACCGTCGCGATCGGCTTCATCATCGGGGCGATCCTGTCCGGCGCCGCTGGTTACATCGGCATGCATGTCTCTGTGCGTGCTAATGTCCGGACAACACAGGCTGCGACTATCGGTATGGCTCCGGCTCTTAACATCGCGTTCAAGTCCGGCGCTATTACCGGGATGCTTGTTGTCGGCCTCGGCTTGCTCGGCGTTGCCGGGTACTATGCGATCCTGCTCAATTACTACGATGCAGGCACCGAAGCTGGGCTCAGGCATATTCTGGAAGCGCTTGTCGCACTCAGTTTCGGCGCCTCCCTGATTTCCATCTTTGCCCGCCTTGGTGGCGGGATCTTCACAAAGGGAGCCGATGTCGGCGCCGATCTGGTCGGCAAGGTCGAGGCCGGTATCCCCGAGGACGATCCCCGGAACCCGGCGGTGATCGCCGACAATGTCGGCGACAATGTCGGCGACTGCGCGGGCATGGCGGCGGATCTGTTCGAGACCTACGCGGTGACCGTGGTGGCGACCATGCTGCTGGCGGCGATTTTCTTCACCGGCGAGGCCATGAGCCTGATGCTGACTTTCCCGCTCTTGATTGGCGCGGTCTGCATTCTGGCATCCGTGGTCGGGGCTTTCTTCGTCCGGCTCGGGTCCGACAAGAAGGTGATGAAGGCGCTTTATAAAGGCTTCATCGTCAGTGCCGTTCTGTCTGCGGTCCTGATTGGTGGGGTGATCAGCCAGACGCTTGGCTGGGATGCGCCGATGGCGATGAAGAACGGCCTGGAGGTAACCGGAAAAACGCTCTTCGGTTGCGCGATCGTCGGTCTTGTCGTCACCGGCCTCATTGTCTGGGTGACTGAATATTACACGTCGACCGAATACCGGCCGGTGCGATCAATCGCCAAATCCTCGGAAACGGGACACGGCACCAATGTGATCCAGGGGCTTGCGGTTTCCATGGAAGCCACGGCCCTTCCGGCACTGATCATTTCTGGCGGAATCATTGCGGCACATATGCTGGCCGGTGTCTTTGGCATTGGCATTGCCGCTACCACGATGCTGGCGCTTGCGGGCATGGTCGTGGCGCTGGATGCCTACGGTCCGGTAACGGACAATGCCGGCGGTATCGCGGAGATGGCGGACTTGCCCCCCGAGGTGCGTGAGATCACGGACGCGCTGGACGCCGTCGGCAACACCACCAAGGCGGTGACCAAGGGCTACGCGATCGGTTCCGCCGGTCTCGCCGCCCTGGTGCTGTTTGCGGCCTTCACCGAGGATCTTGCTCACTACTTCCCCGAACTGAACGTGACGTTCGAGTTGCAGGATCCCTATGTCGTGGTTGGCCTCTTTATCGGCGGTCTCTTGCCGTACCTGTTCGGTGCGCTTGGCATGCAGGCGGTCGGCCGGGCAGGTGGAGCCGTCGTGGAAGAAGTGCGGCGTCAGTTCCGTGAGCATCCGGGGATCATGAAGGGCACCGAAAAGCCCGAATATGGCCGGGCGGTCGACATGCTGACGAAAGCCGCGATCCGGGAGATGATCATCCCGTCGCTGCTGCCTGTGCTGGCTCCGGTCGTGGTCTACTTCGTGTTCAACATGATTGGTGGGCAGGGCGCGGCCTTCACCGCTGTTGGTGCCATGCTGCTCGGGACCATCGTCACCGGTATCTTCGTTGCCATCTCCATGACCGCAGGTGGCGGCGCCTGGGATAACGCGAAGAAATATATCGAGGACGGCAATCATGGCGGCAAGGGCTCGGAAGCCCATAAGGCTGCCGTCACGGGCGATACCGTCGGTGATCCCTACAAGGACACAGCCGGTCCTGCGGTGAACCCGATGATCAAGATCGCAAACATCGTGGCACTGCTGCTGCTTGCAGCGCTCGCTGCCTGAGGGCTGCAACCACACTTCAACGAAAAAGGCCCCGCTCTGGCGGGGCCTTTGACGTTTGAACGCTGTTACGGCTGTTAGTTTACTTCCTGATTGAAGCGCCCGACATTGCCGAGAAGCTGCTGCAGAATGGAAATTTTCTGCCCGGCGGTTTCAGTCTCCCGGTTCACATATTCAATCTGCTTGCCGTCTTCCTTGTTGAGCCGGCCGATGCTGTCGACAATGCCGGCTTCATCGAAGGAGATATAGATTACCCGCTGCTCGATGACTTCCTCGGCGAAGAAGGCCGACTGTTCGGTGTGGCGGGCGATATACATCCAGGTTTCCTGGCCGTATTCGCTTTCCGTCGAGGGGGAACCGAGCAGGGCAAGAACGCGCCCCTTGTCGCTTTTCCCGGGCTCAATGGCCGCGAGGTTGTCGATATCGACCAGATTACCGTGAATCTCGACCCTCGGCGTGCATGCCAGAAGAAGCATGGCAATCAGGGGGAAGGCGAGTCCGGTGCGCCAGAACGGAATGCGGCTCACTCACTGTCTCCGTTACGTCTCGTCATTGCCTGGAGGCTCGCGCTGTCATGAAATTTGCGCTAACGCTTGGGACGGCTGCGCTGCCCGGCTTTCTGGCGACAATTTGGGCACCGCCGAGGCCAAGGTCAACATTCCTCTTAGCCAGCGTTGACGGCGAAGGCCCGCACAGCCATTTTGCGGCCAATGCAAACCGGATTTGGAAAACTCCGCGTGTTCAGCAAGTTTTTTAAGCGTGATAAAGTCGACGACGCAGCCAGGGAAACCTATCAGGCCGTAATCCGGCAGGCGCGGCAGCCCGACTTTTATACCCGATACGGCGTACCGGATACTCTGGATGGGCGGTTCGACCTGCTTGTCCTGCATACGGTCCTCATTGTGCTCCGCCTGCGGAGGGATCGCGCCGAATCGGAGCGCTTTTCACAGGCCTTGTTCGACACTCTGTTCGTTGACCTTGATCAGTCCCTGCGGGAAATCGGCGTCAGCGACATGTCCGTGGGCAAGAAGGTGAAGCAGATGGGCAAGGCGTTCTACGGGCGCCTGGATGCCTATCGGCTGGGGCTGGAGGCTTCTTCGGAGGGGGATGGAGGCAGGCAGCTTGCCGATGCCCTTTACCGGAACCTGTACCGGGGACTGCCGGAGGCAGAGCCGCAGGGGGCACCGATGGCGGATTATGTGATACGGCAGGCCGAGCATCTCGATACGCTGTCCGTAGCAGAGATCGTCTCCGGTAAACTCAGCTTTACGTCACCGTAAATCGTGCACCTTGGACGGCTGCCCCTTTGTAGTGCTTGAGGGGGAGCCTCTCGAGGCATATTGTGCGCTTCCCATGGAAAAAATGCAGAACATCGAACTTTCCCGCCCGGTCCGGATCAAGGATCTGAAGAAACGGATCACTTATATCGATATAGAAGCTTCGGCCGAGGAGTGTCATGCTCTCGCCGAGCGTTTGGGGCTGCCAAAGATCAGCGGACTGCTGGCCAAGACCCGCGTCGAGCGCCTGGCACGTGACCGGGCCGTGCGCATAGAAGGGACGATTGTTGCAAATCTCTCTTACCGGTCCGTGGTTTCACTCGAGCCGTTCGATGCCGTCATTGATGAATCCTTCTCCGAGATTCTGAGCAACGAGGTATCACCGGAAACCGATACGGAAATCGAGCTTACGCCGGATGATGAAAATATGGGGTTGATCGAGGACGGCGGGTTTGACCTCGGCGAGGTCGTCTCCCAGAATTTGGCTCTGCTGCTTGATGAGCATCCGAGAAAACCGGGTGAAGTTGATGCTCCGGATGGTATTGTCTGGACGGACGAGGATGCAGAGGAAGCGGAGCCAAATCCGTTTTCGGTCTTGTCTGAAATGCGGGACCGCTTGCGAGATGGGGACTAAAAATATTGAATTTTTGTGAACCTTTGCATATGACCCTCGATCACCTGCCTTCCTCTGGTGTGACTATGTGGAAGGTTAATTACCAAGAGGTTTCGAAACGCGCCGTGTCGGCTGCGTCTTCAGCCCGGATGATGTCGAACATATGGTAGACGGTCCAACACTCGCCCTGGACGCCATGGGCGGCGATCACGCGCCTGACATTGTTGTTCGTGGAGCGGATATCGCTCTTGAGCGGTTGCCTGATCTCAAGTTGATTCTGGTCGGCGATGAATCGAAAGTGCGCCCGCTGATCGAGAAGACCAAGCGGTTGCGTAACAGCGACTACACGCTGGTCCATACGGACAAGGAAGTCGGGGCCTCGGAAAAACCTTCCGTGGCTTTGCGGTCCGGCCGTGACTCAAGCATGCGCATTGCGATCAATCAGGTTGCCGAAGGCAAGGCGAACGGCGTGGTATCCGCCGGCAATACCGGCGCGCTGATGGCCATGTCGAAATTCGTGCTCCGGATGTGTCCGGGTATCGAGCGGCCTGCGATTGCCAGTTTCTTCCCTACAAAACGGGGAGAGACCTGCATGCTGGATCTCGGTGCCAATGTCGATTGCGACGCGGAGAACCTGTTCCAGTTCGCTTTGATGGGAGAGATCTTCTCCCGCATGGTCCTCGGCCTCAACAAACCGACTGTCGGTCTGCTGAATGTCGGCAGTGAGGAGCAGAAGGGCAGCGAAGCCGTGCGCGGTGCCGCGGCCAAGTTGCGTGAGATCAAGTCCGAGAATTTCGAATATATCGGCTTTGTCGAAGGCGATGACATCACGGCCGGAACGGTCGACGTGATTGTCACCGACGGTTTTTCCGGAAATATCGCGCTGAAAACAGCCGAGGGCACGTCTCGGATGATCACGCAGTTCCTGCGTGATGCGTTCAGCTCCTCCTGGTCCGCGCGGATCGGCTACCTGCTGTGCCGCGGCGCGCTGGAGCAGATGCGCAAACGGCTCGACCCCCGGCGCTACAACGGCGCCGTCTTTCTTGGCCTTAATGGTATCAGTGTGAAGAGCCATGGCGGTACCGACGCGCTCGGTTTCGCCAATGCTGTTTGCGTGGCTGCCGATATGTGCCGATATGACTTCCTGGACAAAGTAAAAGAAGAGATCGCGCTGTACGGAAGTTCCGAAAGCGCGGCCCTGACACGCCAGACATCGGTAGCTTCATGACCCTTAAAAAGTCTCTGCTGATCGGCTGCGGCTCCTATTTGCCGCAGCGGATCGTGACGAATGACGAACTCTCCAAGACCGTGGATACCTCTGACGAGTGGATCACGAAGCGGACAGGGATCAAGCAGCGTCATATTGCGGCGGATGGTGAAACCACCTCCGATCTTGCGGTAAATGCGGGGCGGGATGCGCTGACGCGCGCCGGGATGACCGTTGACGATATCGATCTGATCATCGTCGCCACAACCACACCGGACGATACCTTCCCGTCGACCGCGACGAAGGTGCAGGCCAAGCTTGGTATGGAGCATGGCGCGGCTTTCGACATTCAGGCGGTCTGTGCCGGCTTCATCTATGCGCTGGCAACGGCGGATAATTTCATCAAGGCCGGGCAGGCGCGTGCCGTGCTGGTTATCGGTGCCGAGACCTTCAGCCGCATTCTGGATTGGGAAGATCGCACGACCTGCGTTCTTTTCGGCGACGGCGCGGGGGCTATCGTGTTGCGCGCCGCGGAAGGTGACGAGACGGAGAGCAACTTCGGTGTGATGTCCACCCATCTGCACTCCGATGGCAGGCACCGTGATGTCCTTTACGTTGATGGCGGTCCGTCATCGAGCCAGACCGTTGGTCATGTCCGCATGGCCGGGCAGGAGGTGTTCCGGCACGCTGTCTCCAAGCTGTCTGGCGTGATCGATGAGGCGCTTTCCGCCAACGGGCTGGATTCCTCGACCGTCGACTGGTTGATCCCGCACCAGGCGAACAGCCGTATTATCAAGAGCATGGCGCAGAAAATGAAATTGCCGGAAGAGAAGGTGGTTTCAACGATCGACAGGCATGCGAACACCTCGGCCGCCTCGGTTCCGCTGGCGCTGACGGAGGCTGTTATCGACGGTCGTGTGAAGAATGGCGATCTGGTGCTGTTCGAAGCGATTGGCGGAGGGCTGGTTTGGGGCGCCGGGCTGGTCCGAATCGGCGCTCCGTGAATACCGTATAGCGGTCGCTAATCTACCGGAAATTATCTTGTCAAACGACAAGCGGAATGTCTTAATTTGCTGCTAAATCAGAGCGGTAGAGGCCGATTCGAATCCGCTTTCCGGAACGGTGATTTGGGACTTCACACGGTTCGACATTAGTTCAGAAAACCGCTCCAAATTCCTGTAATAAGTAGATTAATTGACTGTCCCGAATTTCCACGATACTTTGGTCCTTCAAGGATGGGGGTGGCAATGACTGGTAAGACGGTTACACGAGCTCAATTGAGCGAGGCGGTGTATCAGGAAGTCGGTCTTTCTCGTAATGAGTCTGCCGAACTGGTTGAGTTGGTGCTCGAGGAAATCGCGCAATCCTTGTCGCGTGACGAGGTAGTGAAGATCTCTTCATTCGGAAGCTTTCTTGTCCGCCAGAAGGGTGAGCGTATCGGTCGGAATCCGAAGACCGGTGAAGAGGTTCCGATCCTGCCGCGTAAAGTCCTGGTCTTCAGGCCTTCCCACGTCCTCAAGAATCGGATCAACGAAGGGCTTGGCGGAGACGCCGGGTGAGTAGGGAGGCATGACGCCTTATGGCTATGCAGACCGACCATCAAAGCACTGGGACTCGTAGAAACGGCAAGTCGGCCTCCGCTTTTCGGACGATCAGCGAAGTCGCCGATGATCTGGACGTGCCGCCGCATGTCTTGCGTTTCTGGGAAACCAAGTTCTCTCAAGTGCGACCGCTGAAACGCGGGGGTGGACGCCGGTATTATCGACCGGAAGACGTTGCGCTTCTGCGTCGTATCCGCACCTTGCTGTATCAAGACGGCTATACCATCAAGGGGGTCCAGAAACTCCTGAAGGATGGCGGCGCCCGCGCGGCCATGCGGCATGATGAAGGCGGTGAGTACGATCCGGAGATTCCGGGACCCTCCACTGCTGCCCGTACGGCAGAGGACAGCGAGCCTACCCTCCCGCTCGAAACGGCGATACAGAATGCGGCCGATGCGGAAGCCGCTCCGATCGGTACGGACGCACTGCAGGAGGTGCGTGCTGCTCTCGGTGAGCTGCAATCCTTGAAAAAAGCCCTGGATAAGGTGCGCCGCTAAGCGCCGATATCCCGCCAATAACATCTATGATCCATGGCAAGCCTGAAGGCGCTTGCGTCTGGCTGTCCAACGGGCTAGAGAAACCCCTCCAGATCGGTCGGAGCGTAGCGCAGCCTGGTAGCGCACTTCACTGGGGGTGAAGGGGTCGTGGGTTCGAATCCCGCCGCTCCGACCAAATCTCGGCATAATCAGAAATTGGTTGGCGTTTTATGGCCACGGTGTCTCGACCGTGACCATACCGACGCGCTTGAAATAAGAGCCAAAATTGGTGTCCGGACCAACCAGGTTGTGTACCAGCCTGGCGATTTGCATGCGCCGCTCCGGAACACGATAGGGCGCGGTCTCCGTATTCAGGGGCTGAGGCATAATGCATCGCCAGTTATCGACGGCGATCAGCTTTTCCCGATAGACCAGAGAGCCGTTGAACAGGAAGTCGAGGATGACTGTGTCTCCCCGCTTATTTGCCAGCTTGTCCAGCCAGGGCTCATTGTAGTTTTTGTTTGCGACTAGTCCCCAGGCCATCGAGAACCGGATATCTTCGGTGAAGTTCAGCAGCACATTGTGCTCTTGCAACTCGAAATCCGAGCCGGGCGTCCGGGACGGGACGATGCGGTGCATGAAGGTCGGGACGTTCGAGGCACGCCATTGGGCAGGCTTGCTGCCGATAATGGTGCTCAGATATTCCTCAAGGGTCATTCCGCCTCCCTGAGCGGCTTTTATGGATCGTTAAGCGGCTGTTCCGGTTTGGAGCCGCGAGGGCGCCTAGCGTGCGTTTCCTCCGGCGAGGATGGCGCGGCCCTGATTGGTGAGTTTGCAGACCAGCCAGTTGGGTTTCAGCGGGTTCTCGAACCAGGGTTCAGCCCAGCCATTGTTGAGGCAGGACTGTACCATGCGATCATTGACCCTCTGCCCTTCCGTTGTGAAGAGCGGCAGCTTCCCGCCCGGCTCCTCAAGGCCGCGTGCGAGCCAGGAAATTTGAGCCTTCGTCGGGCGTTTGTCCTTGCTGGGCGGCGGTGTGTCGGATGTAGAGGGCATTTTTATGGTTTCCGGCAGCCCAAACCACGGGCAGGTCGGTCAGTATCGTAAATACCTGCCGGAATGAGTCAAATGCACAAAGAGGAGTTGTGAAACTCTTACCTTACTGCGACGGTTGGGCATTCATGTTTTCGTGGAACATCGCCATGAGTCCTCTCTCGGATCGTTTATCGCTCGGCTTTTCCAGCATCGGGCATTTTTATTCGCATTTCTTCATGCTGCTTTACCCGACGGCGGTCATCGCGTTGCAGCCGGTTTTCAACGCGCCGTATCACGAGCTCATCGGGCTGATGTTCCTTGGTAATCTGATGTTCGGGCTCTGTGCCATCCCGGCCGGTTATCTTGGCGACCGCTGGAGTGCGACGGGAATGATGGTGGTGTTCTTCCTTGGCACCGGCTCCATGTCGATTCTCACCGGATTTGCGACCTCGCTGTTCCAGATTGCGGCCGGTCTGACGGCGATCGGTTTTTTTGCCGCTATTTATCATCCGGTCGGCATCGCCTGGGTCGCGCGGCACGTGACGAATCGCGGCAAGGCTCTTGGGATCAACGGTGTTTTCGGCAGCCTGGGAGTGGGCTCCGCTCCACTGATCGCCGCTCTGCTTTCGGACCTCGGCTCGTGGCGCCTCGCCTTCATCCTTCCGGGGATCATCTGCGTCATGACCGGCCTGTTTCTGACCCTGGGCGTCTGGAAGGGCTGGATCGAGCACGATACACGCAAGGGCAAGCCCGCGGCCTCCGAGTCCTCCCGCAAGGATATGCGGCGCGGAGCGCTGGCTCTGGCGGTAACGGTGTGCTGCTCGGGCCTGATCTATCAGGCAACCTCCTTCGCGCTGCCGAAGCTGTTCGAGGACCGTCTTGGCTCGGGTGAGGGGCTTGTCGGGATCGGCCTGCTGGTCTCGGCGATCTATTTCTGCTCCGGAGGGGCACAGATCGCGGGCGGATGGCTTGCCGACAAGTTCAACAAGAAGCGGGTCTATGTCATTGCCTGGATCTTGCAGATCCCGCTTCTGGTGATCGTGGCGTCGCTTAACGGGTGGCTGCTATTCCCGGTCGCGATCTGCATGGTCTTGTCGAACACGATTGCGGTTCCAACCGAGAATGCGCTGTTCGCCCGCTTTTCTCCGCCGGCCTGGAGAGGCACTGCGTTCGGTGTGAAATTTCTGCTGACGCTTGGTGTTTCGGCCGGCGCTGTCCCCTTGCTTGCCTGGGTCTACAGCGCGACCGGGGACTTCCAGTGGCTGTTCCTGATCCTGGGGGCATTGGCGGCGACTGCACTTGCGGCAGCCGCTCTGCTGCCGACGGAAGAGGTGCGGAGCGCATCGGAGCTGGCTGCGGAGCCGGCTGAGTAAGGCGACTTTAAAGGCTTGCCGTAAGAGTCTGTTTCACGACAATAATAAAACGTTTCACGGCGACTTCCTTCGCCGTGAAACGTTTGTGAAACGCTGGACTAGCTCGTCCGGGCGGCGAACTTGACGGCTTCCTCGGCGGCACGGAACAGGGCGCGGGCCTTGTTCACCGATTCCTGATATTCGCCTTCAGGATCACTGTCGGCGACCACACCGCCACCTGCCTGGACATACATGGTGCCGTCTTTCACCACAGCTGTGCGCAGGGCGATACAGGTATCCATCGAGCCGTTGGCGCTGAAATAGCCGACGGCACCGGCATAGACACCGCGCCTGGATTTCTCCAGCTCGTCGATGATTTCCATCGCCCGCACCTTCGGCGCGCCGGAGACGGTTCCGGCCGGGAAACCGCCCCAGAGAGCATCGACCGCATCCAGTTCATCCCGCAGCTTGCCGTCCACATGGGAGGCGATATGCATGACGTGGGAATAATATTCGATGACGAACTGTTCGATGACCTTGACCGTGCCGATCTTGGCGACCCGTCCAACATCGTTTCGCCCGAGATCGAGCAGCATCAGATGCTCGGCGCGTTCCTTCGGATCGGACAGCAGCTCTTCGGCCAGCGCCTTGTCTTCCTCGGCCGTCGCCCCGCGCTTGCGGGTGCCGGCTAGGGGACGCAGCGTGACGTCGCCATCGCGCACCCGGACCAGAATTTCCGGGCTGGAGCCGACGATCGAGAAGTCGCCGAAATCGAAGTAGAACAGGAACGGTGACGGGTTAAGCCGGCGCAGAGAGCGATAGAGCGCCAGCGGCGGCAGCTTGAACGGGACGGAGAAACGCTGCGAGGGAACAACCTGGAAGGCGTCTCCGGCGGCGATATAGTCCTTCGCCTTTTCCACCATCTGGTGGAATTCCTCATGCGTCGTATTCGAGGTCGGCTCGGGCAGGGGCGTCGCTTCGCCGACACCTTGCCGTGCAAGCGGCAGGTTCCGGTCGAAATCCTGGAGAACATCCGCCAGCAGAGTCCGGGCCGCATCATAGGCGGCTTCGGCGGACATGCCTTCGCTCGGCCGCACGGGGGTTACGATGGTAACGACATCCTCAAGCCGGTCGAAGATACAGATCACCGTCGGACGCAGGAACAAGCCGTCCGGAACGCCGAGGTCGTCCGGATTCTCGTCCGGAATGCGCTCTGCCAGCCGAACCGCATCATATCCCATATAGCCGAACAGGCCGGAAGCCATGGGCGGCAGGCCTTCAGGCAGATCGATTTCCGATTCCGCGAGAAGGCTGCGGAATGAGGTCAGCGGGTCTTCGGGGCAGGGCTCGAAGGCATGCGGATCGATCCGGGCCTGCCGGTTGATTTCCGCCTGCTTTTTCTTGAAGCGCCAGATCACGTCGGGCCGCAGGCCGATGATCGAGAAGCGCCCGCGCACGCTGCCGCCTTCGACGGATTCCAGCAGGAAGGAATTGGCCCTGCGCTCAGCCAGCTTCATCATCGCCGAGACCGGGGTCTCCAGGTCGGCAACAAGCGTCGTCCAGACAACCTGTGGAGCCCCGTCCTCGTAAGTCCTGGAGAACGGGGCGCGTTCCGGGGAGACCTGCATCAGAACAGCCCGCCGCTCTGCTGCGAGGAAATTGCGCCACTCTGATCCACGCCCTCGATGACGCTGAGCGGCAGGGCAGGGTTGATGGAAACATCATGGTTCTTGCGCAGCGCGGCAATCAGAAGCTCGACCGCATCCGACGCGATCCCGGCCTTGACCTGTTGGCCAAGCGGGTCCGTGACATCGCTGCTCAGTTCGGCGGTCCGGATTTCGGAAAGCTCGGTGACATAGACCTGAGTCAGGTCCTCTGATATGCCGATATCACCGACCTTGAGGCCGAATGCGATTTCCGCGACATCCGCCGGAGCGCCATCAGGAAGGCCATCACCCGTGCGGGTGAACGGCTCGGTCGTGATGATGTCGTATCCGGCTTCTTTCGCGGCGGCCGTGAGGCCTCCGCTTGCCGATGCTTTCGACAGCTCCTGTGCCCGGGCCAGATTTGCATTGGCCCGCTGCTCTTCCATGTAGTTGAGTTTCACCTGCTCCTTCACGTCCTCAAGAGGACGGATCGCGGATTCGGAAATTCCGTCAACGCGCAGGATGAAGTAACCGCCGTTGCGGGTCTCTTCAAGCTGGCTCTGGTCCTTCAGCGGGGTTGCGAAAAGCGTGGTGCGGAAGGCGGGATCACGGGCAATGCCGTCAACCTGATTACCCTCGGCATCGCGGCCCTGATTATCGAGTGCGGCAAACGTCTGCACATCGACATCGACCGTTTTCGCGGCTTCCTCGATGGTGGCGCCGCCAGCCAGGGCGTCCTCGATCTGGTTGGCGATCTCGAAGATCCGGTCCAGCGCGTCATTATGTGCAAGATCCGTCTTGAGCCGGTCTTTCACATCCGCGTAGGGCTGCGTGCTTTCGTCGGTGATATTCGTCACCCGGAAAATGTGCCAGCCAAGATCGCTCTGGACGGGCGCCGTCGGGACATTCAGTTCGGCGCCGAAGATCGAATCGGCAAGCGCCGTTCCGTCGAGATCGCTGCGGGTTACCGTACCGAGGGACAGGGCTCCGGCGGGCAAGTCCGCGATGTCCTTGGCGACGGCCTCGAAGCTCTGCCCCTCATTCAGAGCTGCGGCGGCTTTGTCCGCAGTCTCCTTGTCGGAGAGGAAGATCTGGTCAACGGTGCGCCGCGCGTCGGTGCGGAACTCGTCAAGCCGCGCTTCATAGGATTCGTGCAGACGGTCTTCGGATACCTCGATATCCGCCGCCAATGCATCGGCGGTCAGCGAAAGCACGGTCGCGGAACGGTATTCCGGCGCCCGGTATCTTTCCTTGTTTTCGTTATAGAAATTGTCGAGCTGGCTGTCGGTCGGTGCCGCAGGTTCCGGCAGGCTTTTCACGTCGAGGGCAACCAGCTTGGCCAGGCGGCGCTCGTTCCGGTAGCTGTAGAGCAGATCCGTCTGGACAGCGGGCGCCGCGATACCGGCGGTCACAGCATTGACGATCTGGTCGCGCATGATTTCTTCCCGGAGCAGCCGGACGAAGGCGTCTTCGCTCAACTGGGCGCGGTACAGAACCTGACGGAAAAGATCCGGGTTGAACTGGCCGGTCTGGTCCTTGAAGGCCGGCATTTCGCCGATGCGCTGGCGCACCAGATCCTCGCCGACGGCAAGACCGAGGTCATCGCTTTCGGCAATGAAGAGGGCGCGGTTGGCAAGATCGTCCATGACCTGTTCGAGCAGGCCGATCTCGGCTGCTTCCTGTGCGGTCATCTGCAGGCCGGTCGTGCGCCGGACGCGCTCGAACTCGTCCAGCACTTCGGCTGTCGTGATTTCGACGCTGCCGACTTCGATCGCAGCCTTGCCGGTCGGCGAGCCGAGGAAAATATCCCCGATACCCCAGACAGCGAAGGATGCAATCAGCAGAACAAACAGCGCCTTGACGAAGATCGATGTGACGCGGGATCGGATCAGTTGAAGCATGAGTAACGTCGCGGCCTTTTCGGGTTTCACGGCCCCCAATGGGGAGGCGCATCATAGAAGCGGCGCAATCGTCGCTGCAACTCGCAATTCTGCGATGATTTCCTGCCTCCCTCAGACGGGCCTTGTGTGCTAAGCCGAACCCGCCATTTGTTCAAGTTCAAGGGAAGAAACCGATATGACGCGCCGTGCCCTGATCGCCGGAAACTGGAAGATGAATATGCTGCGCGCCGGGGGAGAGGCGTTGGCTGCTGCTTTGACCTCCGGTATCAAGCCGGGTGCGTCGGCTGATCTGCTGGTCTGCCCGCCTGCGACCCTTCTGGCGCCGGTCTCGGCCGTGCTTGCCGACAGCTCCGTCGCCCTTGGTGCCCAGGATTGCCATATGAATGAGGCTGGCGCCCATACCGGCGATATCTCGGCGGCGATGATCAAGGATCTCGGCGCGGCTTATGTCATTGTCGGCCATTCCGAGCGGCGGGCCGATCATGCGGAAAGCGATGTTATTGTCAGAGCTAAGGCTGCCGCAGTGCTGGCCGCCGGTTTGACGCCGATCATTTGTGTTGGCGAGACCGAAGCGGAGCGCGATGCGGGGGAAGCGGAAACCATCGTCGGGAAACAGATTCGGGGATCCGTTCCGGAAGCTGCAGCCGAAGATACCATCGTCATTGCGTACGAGCCCGTCTGGGCGATTGGCACCGGCCGGACACCAACCGTGGATGACATAGCCGCCATGCATGCCCATATGCGGCAGGTGGCCGGTAACGTGCTGGGCGGTGCCGACAAGCTTCGCTTGCTCTATGGCGGCTCCGTAAAGCCGGGAAATGCCGTGGAAATCCTCGCGCTTGAGGATGTGGATGGCGCTCTTGTCGGCGGTGCAAGTCTCAAGGCGGAAGATTTTCTCGCCATCGCCGCGGCCGCACCGTAAAGCCGCGAGATAGAATTCGCCCTAGCCAAGCGCGGGCGAGGGAGCTAAAACGCGGCTTCAATCATTCTACCTTTCGGAGCGCGTCCAGTCGTTGCGCCGGAAGAGAGCCTGGAAAGAATCATGATCGAAGTCCTGCTTGTCGTTCATCTGATGATCGCTCTGTCCCTTGTAATCGTCGTTCTGCTGCAGCGGAGCGAAGGTGGCGGGCTGGGCATCGGTGGCGGCGGCGGCGCTGGCGGCGGTTTCATGTCCGCACGCGGTACGGCAAACCTGCTGACCCGGAGCACGGCAATTCTCGCGGCCTGCTTCTTCGGCACGAGTATCCTGCTTGCGATTCTCGCCGAAACGAACACACGCGGCTCGATTGCCGATCAGGTTCCGGTGACTTCCGAGCCTGCTGCTCCGACCGGTCCCGCGGCTCCGGTCTCTGAATAACTCTTAGTTTCCGGCGTGTTCGGCGCCCCGCTCGAAAACGGGCGGGCGAACGGGCGCGTTTTGTCTATGTCAGTTTCATCAATTCGGATATAACGCAGCTCCATGTCTCGCTTTATTTTCATCACCGGCGGCGTGGTTTCCTCTCTCGGTAAAGGTCTCGCCTCTGCGGCCCTTGGCTCGCTCCTGCAAGCGCGCGGCTATAAGGTCCGGCTGCGCAAGCTCGACCCTTACCTGAACGTGGATCCGGGCACCATGAGCCCGTATCAGCACGGCGAAGTCTTCGTCACCGACGACGGCGCGGAAACCGATCTCGATCTCGGCCATTACGAACGCTTCACCGGGGTCTCCGCGACCAAGAATGACAGCGTATCCACCGGCCAGATCTATATGGACGTGATCTCGCGGGAGCGGCGCGGCGACTATCTCGGCGCCACCATCCAGGTCATTCCGCACGTCACCGACGCCATCAAGGAATTCTGCAGGTCGAATCTCGGAGACGAGGATTTCGTGCTGTGCGAGATCGGCGGCACGGTCGGCGATATCGAAAGCCTGCCATTTCTCGAGGCGATCCGTCAGCTCGGCAACGAGCTTGGCCGCGAGCGCTCCCTGTTCGTGCATCTGACGCTGGTGCCGTGGATTGCTTCCGCCGGCGAGCTGAAGACCAAGCCGACCCAGCATTCGGTGAAGGAACTGCAGAGCGTCGGTATTCAGCCGGACATCCTGCTGTGCCGCTCCGAGCATGAGATCCCGGCCGAGCAGCGCCGCAAGATCGCACTGTTCTGTAACATCCGCCCGGAAGCGGTGATCCCGGCGCTCGACGTGGATTCGATCTATCACGTGCCGGTCGCCTACCATAATGACGGGTTCGATGTTGAGGTCTGCCGCCATTTTGGTCTGCTGGAAGAGGGCGAGCCGGAACCGGATCTGACGCGCTGGACCGATATCACCCATACCGTCCGCAATCCGGAAGGCACGGTGAAGATCGCGGTTGTCGGCAAATATACCAGCCTGCTGGACAGTTATAAGTCTCTCGCCGAATCCCTGACCCATGGCGGCATTGCCAACAAGGTGAAGGTGGAGCTGGACTGGATCGACAGCGAAATCTTCGAGCGCGACGACACTCTTCACCGGCTCGAGGATGTCCACGGCATCCTGGTGCCCGGCGGTTTTGGCGAACGCGGAGCCGAAGGCAAGGTCAAGGCCGTGACTTTCGCCCGCGAACACAAGATTCCTTATTTCGGGATCTGTTTCGGCATGCAGATGGCGGTGATCGAAGCCGCCCGTGCGCTGGCCGGGATGGAGGGCGCTGGCTCGACCGAGTTCGGTCCGTGCGAGCTTCCGATTGTCGGCCTGCTGACCGAATGGGTGCGCGGCAACGAGACAGAGCAGCGCGCGGCGGACGGCGATCTTGGCGGGACCATGCGTCTGGGCGCCTATGATTGCAGCCTGGTCGCCGATTCCAAGGTGCGCGAAATTTACGGCACCGAGATGATCAGCGAGCGTCACCGGCACCGCTATGAGGTGAACATCAATCACAAGGCGGCACTGGAAGCGGCCGGTTTGCGGTTCTCTGGCCTGTCGCCGGATGGCGAGTTGCCGGAGATTGTCGAGCTGCCGAGCCATCCCTGGTTCATCGGCGTGCAGTTCCATCCGGAACTGAAGTCGAAGCCGTTCGAGCCGCATCCGCTTTTCACCAGCTTTATCGAGGCTGCCGTTACCCAGTCCCGTCTCGTCTAGGTCGAGGTGGGCCGGGTACGGCCCGGGAGGATCCATATGAGCGCGAAAACCGTCAAAGTCGGTCCCGTTGAGTTTGCCAATGACAAGCCCTTCGCGCTCATCGCCGGGCCCTGCGCCATGGAAAGCCGGGACCATGCGCTGGAGATGGCGGAAGCCCTGACTGGTATCTGCGCCGATCTCGGCATCGGCTTCATCTATAAAAGCTCCTACGACAAGGCGAACCGGACCAGTGTCGGCTCCGGCCGTGGTGTCGGCATGGAAAAAGGCCTGCCGATCCTGGCCGAGGTGCGGGAGAAATTCGGCTGCCCGGTGCTGACGGACGTGCACGAATCCCAGCAATGCGCGCAGGTCGGCGAATATGTCGACATCCTTCAGATCCCGGCCTTCCTCTGCCGTCAGACGGACCTGCTGCTCGCGGCAGCCGCGACCGGCAAGACCGTGAACGTGAAGAAGGGCCAGTTCCTGGCCCCGTGGGAAATGCCGAATGTGGCGGCCAAGGTCGCCAGCACCGGCAATGAGAACATCCTGCTGACGGACCGGGGAACGAGCTTCGGCTACAACACCCTGGTCAGCGACATGCGCGGCCTGCCGACCATGGCCAAGACCGGCTATCCGATCATCTTCGATGCGACCCATTCCGTGCAGCAGCCGGGCGGGCAGGGCGGCACGTCCGGCGGTCAGCGCGAGTTCGTGCCGGTGCTGGCGCGTGCGGCAATCTCCCTCGGCATCGCCGGTGTTTTCATCGAGACCCACGAGGACCCGATGAGCGCGCCAAGCGACGGTCCGAACATGGTGCCCCTTGCGGAAATGCGCGCACTGCTTGAAACTCTGCAGGCATTCGACAGTCTCGCGAAAGCGAATCCCATCTCTCTCGAATAAGCCTCAGGAGCGGAAAATGCCGGTTTTCTCGGATGGTCTTGGACTTTCAGTCACAGCCGCCTCCGGGGAGGCCGCAGCGGCTTTCGGCGGGACCGTTGAGGGCTATGTCCGCTTCACGCGCGATACCGGCGACCGTCTCAAAAATACCCTGACCGCCGACCCGGACATGCCTCTCGCACATGTGACCCAAGGCTATTTCATGAAGCTCTTCGGGACAAAGGCAATGGCATTGCGGGCGGACAAGGCGCTCGGTACCGCGAAAGAGCTTTCCTCCAGGATTGCGATTACCGACCGGGAGCAGGGCCACCTCGCTGCCCTCGACAACTGGTGCGCCGGGAATATCGATGGCGCGGCGGATGCCTGGGAGAGCGTTCTGCTCGATCATCCGACGGACATGCTGGCGCTCCGGCTGGCCCATTTCGCCCATTTCTATGCCGGAGACGGCAGCAAAATGCGGGACAGCGTGGCCCGGGTTCTGCCGTCCTGGGACAAATCCCATCCGCTCTACGGCAACCTGATCGGCATGTACGGTTTCGGGCTGGAGGAATCCGGCGATTACCGCCGGGGCGAGCGGATGGCGCGCGAGGCGGTCGATATCGACCCGAAGGATGCCTGGAGCGTGCATGCCGTCGCCCATGTCATGGAGATGGAAGGCCGGCACCGGGAAGGGATCGACTGGATCCAGGGCCTGGAGCCGCACTGGAGTTCCGTGCACAATTTCCGCTTCCATGTCTGGTGGCACCGCACACTGTTTCATCTGGAACGCTACGAGTTCGACACGGTGCTGGAGCTCTATGACAGTCAGGTCGCCAGCGATCTTGAGGCGGACCAGTATCTCGACGTGGTGAACGCGGCAGCATTGCTCTGGCGGCTGGAACTTTACGGTATCAAAGTCGGCCCGGAACGCTGGGCCGCGTTGGCGGAGCTGGCAAAGAACCACTTGGACGATCACGAACTCGTTTTCGTTAGCCTGCATTACCTGATGGCGCTGCTTGGCGCCGGCCGGATGGAAGAGGCGGGTGAGCTGGTCGAGAAGCTGCGCGCCTACGCTGACGGCGAAGGTACCCGGGGCCAGACACAGGCGAAGGTCACGAAGAAAGTCGGCCTCGCCCTGGCCGGCGCCATGACCGCCATCCGCACCGGCAACCCATCCCGCGCCGTTTCCCTGATCTGGCCGGTGCGCTATGACATCCGCCTGATCGGCGGCAGCCATGCGCAGCGCGACGTGTTCGAGGAAATGCTCGTGGACGCGAGCCTGAAAGGCAACGATCCCCGTATCGCCCGCGCTCTACTCGCCGAGCGGACAACCCGGAAGCCGCACAGCGCCTGGAGCTGGCAGCGCTATGGCGACGCGCTGGGAGATACTCCCGAGGCGACGAGCGCCAAGTCCCGCGCGGACGAATTACTCGCGCAGGCCTGACGAAAGTCACCTATCACCGCCGTCATCCCGGACCCCGATCCGGGACCTAGGCATCGTAGGGTGGTGTGCGCCTTACATGGATCCCGATTTTCACCGGGATGACGGTGTGTGGGGGGATGTTGTTATCCCGGATTCTCAATCCAACACCAGTTGTGGCGCGCCGTTTGAAGTTTTCTGCGGCGTCCTGCCATCAGGCGTTAGCGTGCAGGTGACGCGCTGGCGGAAGGACGAGAAACTCTCGAACGTCACCACGTCGACCGGTTCGTCGAAATGCAGGGTGACGCGGAAGCGGGCGTGCATTTCGGCGGCACTGACATCCAGAACAGTTGCCGTGAATGGCTGGCCGAGATAGCGGCCGGTGACGCGGTCGCCCTTGCTGACCGGGCTCCGGTTTTTGGGCCGGCTGGCTGCGGCTGACAGGCTGTTCCAGTCCTTGAAGCCCATGTCGTGGGCGATCCGTTCAAGGGACTGGCTGTGGGAAATGACGATCCCCTGCGCCGCGAGGTCTCGGCGTAGTTCGCCGGCGCTGTATTTCAGCTCTTCGGTTGAGGGAAGTGTTTCGCTGTCGGACATGACAAACCTTTCATCCACGCGACATGCGGAAAGTGAATGGTGCTCGCCTTGCCATTCCCGCATGCCGGAGACATCGGTTTGATCATCGTCTTGAAGGGGATTTCACCGTGGCAGAGCCGCGAGCGGCGGGCATCCCCGAGCCCGTTCGTGGAAAATACCGGCAAAAGCGTTCAAGTCAACAGACCCTCAATAGGGCGTGCCGTCTTTCTTCTGGAACTGATGGTCACCGTCGACCCAGTCAACCCTGAGATCGAGTTCCGGATAATCCACCTGATCGCCGGGCGTCCGGTCACCGACTTCGAGGTAGCTTGCCGGCGCATCGGACCGGTTCACCAGGCAGTGGGCGTCGGGTTTGTTCTTCGGGAAGGCCGCGCACATGCCGGGCGTCAGAACCTGCTCGCCAGCATCGGTGATCAGCGTCAGCTCGCCGGAAACGATGAAGACGAATTCATCCTGCATCGTGTGCCAGTGGCGCAGGGCGGAACCCTGTCCCGGGGGCACTGTCGTCAGGTTGACGCCGAAATTGACCAGCCCGCCGAATTCGCCAAGCTGCCTCTTCTCGCGCAGCTCGCAGCCTTCCTGGAACGGGGCGGGATAGCTGCTGCCGATCCGTGCCGGAACATCCATCGGATCGAAGGCCGGTTTCGCCGGTTTGCTCATTCCTGTCTCTCCTGTGTTTTGGTTAACAGGATCATAGGGGAAGCGTGACCACACACAAAATCACCGCGACGGCATTGCAACCGGACGCCGCGCCGAGTATGCCTCTCCCGGCCGGGGTTTCCGGCGATTTCAGATCCGATCATCGTCTTTCTGGAGAACGATCCCATGAGCGCCATCGTCGATATCACCGGACGCGAGATTCTCGACAGCCGCGGCAACCCGACCGTCGAGGTCGATGTGACCCTTGAGACCGGTGCCATGGGCCGCGCCGCCGTGCCGTCCGGTGCCTCCACGGGCGCTTACGAGGCTCTGGAGCTGCGCGATCAGGATGCCGGCCGCTATGGCGGCAAGGGTGTGCTGCAGGCCGTGGACGCGGTGAATGGCGAGATCTTCGACGCGCTCTACGATATGGATGCGAGCGAGCAGATCGTCATCGACAAAACCCTGCTCGAACTCGACGGCACCGACAAGAAGGAGCGCCTCGGCGCCAACGCGATGCTTGGCGTCAGCCTTGCCGTCGCCAAAGCCGCAGCCGACGATCACGAGATGCCGCTCTACCGCTATATCGGCGGCGCTTTCGCCCATTTGCTGCCGACGCCGATGATGAACATCATCAATGGCGGGGCGCATGCGGATAACCCGATCGACTTCCAGGAATTCATGATCATGCCGGTCTCCGCTGCCACTCTGGCGGATGGAGTGCGCGTCGGAGCGGAAGTGTTCCACGCGCTGAAGAAGAAGCTCTCCGAGGCCGGGCACAGCACCAATGTCGGCGACGAGGGCGGTTTCGCACCGGACCTGAAGAGCGAAGAGGAAGCCCTGGGCTTCGTCATGTCGGCGATTGAAGCCGCTGGTTACAAGCCGGGTGACGATGTCGCCATCGCGCTCGATCCGGCTTCGACGGAATTCTTCAAGGACGGCAAGTATGTGCTGGCCGGGCAGGGTAAGACGCTGGATGCGGGCGGCATGATCGATCTCTATGAGGATCTCTGCGCCCGTTTCCCGATCGTCTCCATCGAGGATGCGCTGTCCGAGGATGACTGGGACGGCTTCAAGGCCCTGACGGACCGGATCGGCGGCAAGGTCCAGATTGTCGGCGACGATCTGTTCGTCACCAACCCGGCACGGTTGCGCAAGGGCATCGCCATGGGCGCGGCCAACTCCATTCTGGTGAAGGTCAACCAGATCGGCACCCTGACCGAGACACTGGATGCCTGCGAGACGGCGCACAAGGCCGGTTACACCACGGTCATGTCGCACCGTTCCGGCGAGACCGAGGATTCGACTATTGCGGACCTCGCGGTTGCCGTGAATGCCGGACAGATCAAGACCGGTTCGCTCTCCCGCTCCGACCGGATGGCGAAGTACAATCAGCTGATCCGGATCGAGGAAGACCTTGGCTCGGCGGCCCGTTATGCCGGCCGTGCAGCCCTCGGCCCGCGCGCCTGATAAAATCGCGTGACACTTCAACCCGGAGGCGATCACGTCGTCTCCGGGTGAGTCCTTTTGGCAACATGTTGTTCCGATTGAGAACCTTAAATTGAAGGTTCTCATTTCGTTCACGTTGACCGTCCGATTCGCGAGTGATTCACTGCGGGTCATTGGAGACAGGTCATGACCCTCGCATTCGAGTTCAAACGGCGTGCACGACACGTGGTCGGCCCGGTTATCGGCTGCCTGCTCCTTGGCTATTTCGTTTTCCATTCCATTGAGGGCGACCGGGGCATCCATGCCTGGCGCGCGCTCGACAGCAAGATAGAGATCGCGGAGGCCAAGCTTGCCGTGCTCAAGGGCAAGCGCGAGTCGCTGGAGAAAAAGGTCTCGATGCTGCATCCGGACAGCATCGACCGTGACCTGCTGACAGAGCAGGCGCGCCGGGTGCTGAACTACCTGGATCAGGATGATTTCGTGATCTCCGGAATGTCCGCCACGGAGACGGTAAAACCCGTTGGTGCAGCGCAGCAAACCATTGATGCAATGCACAAAAATGCAAAAACGCGGGCAATTTCAATAGCTTCCAACAACAATTAACCTAAATCGGGTTGAATATAGGATATCTCTTTATTTTCAATAAGTTAACTCTATTGAAAATCCAATTAATTTGAAGTACTTCTCTTTCCATACCAACTGAGGTGTCAACGCATCAAATGACACCTTTGATCCGGTCGAAAGGGAGAGAGATGGCTCAAGCGAAGTCTGCTGCCGGCGCCAGCCGCAGCGCACCCACACGGACTCGTAAATCCCGACCCGCCAAACCACCAAAGAACAACGCTGCGGAGCTGCTGCCGTTTTATCGCGACATGCTGCTGATCCGCCGGTTCGAGGAAAAAGCGGGTCAGATGTACGGGATGGGGCTGATCGGCGGCTTCTGCCACCTCTATATCGGCCAGGAAGCGGTCGTGGTCGGCATGCAGTCCGCCATTGGCAAGGGCGACAAGGTCGTCACCAGCTACCGCGATCACGGACATATGCTTGCCTGTGGCATGGATGCGCGCGGTGTGATGGCTGAGTTGACCGGCCGGATTGGTGGCTACTCCAAGGGCAAGGGCGGCTCCATGCACATGTTCAGCCGCGAGAAGGATTTTTACGGGGGCCACGGTATCGTTGGCGCCCAGGTTCCGATCGGTGCGGGTCTTGCCTTCGCCAACAAGTTCAACGGCACCAACGAGGTCAGCCTGACCTATCTCGGCGATGGCGCCCTGAACCAGGGCCAGGTCTACGAGACGTTCAATATGGCGGCGCTCTGGAAGCTGCCGGTCATCTTCATCATCGAGAACAACAAATACGCCATGGGTACCTCGGTAACCCGTGCGGCGGCCGGTATTTCGCTCTACCAGCGTGGCGCGGCCTATGGCATTCCGGGTGCGGAAGTGGACGGCATGGATGTCGTCGCCGTACAGGAAGCGGCGGAGAAAGCGGTCAAGCATTGCCGCTCCGGCAAGGGCCCGTACATCCTGGAAATGAAGACCTACCGCTATCGCGGCCATTCCATGTCCGATCCGGCGAAATACCGGACCAAGGACGAGGTCAACAAGATGCGTCAGGAGCATGACCCGATCGACCAGCTGCGGGCGACCCTGCTGGAAATCGGAGTCGAGGAAGAAGAGCTGAAGGGCATCGACCGCGAGATCAAGGCGATTGTTACGGACGCCGCCGATTTCGCCCAGTCCAGCCCGGAGCCGGATCCTTCCGAACTCTTCACGGATATTTTGGTCGAAGCCTGAGTAAGCGCGCGCTGCCCGCGCAGGTTCTGCGCGGCGCCGCGGGAGGAAGAAGCGAATGAGCGTACAAATCCTGATGCCGGCCCTGTCGCCGACCATGACCGAGGGCAAACTTGCCACCTGGATGGTCAAGGAAGGGGATACTGTTTCCGCCGGTGATGTGCTTGCGGAGATTGAGACCGACAAGGCCACGATGGAAGTCGAGGCCGTTGACGAAGGCACGATCGGCAAGATTCTGGTGGATGCCGGGACCGACAATGTCGCGGTGAACACCCCGATTGCGGTTCTGCTGGAAGAGGGCGAGGACGCCAGCGCCATCGATAGCGCTGATGCAGCACCCGCACCGGTAGCCGAAGCTCCGGCCGCTGAAGAGCCGAAAGCGAAAGAACCTGCCTCCGCCGCGCCTGCTGCTCCGGCCGCCGTGGTGCCGGAGAGTGACGAGGACAAGTATTTCGACGAGGTGAAGACCCAGACCATCCGCGAAGCCTTGCGGGATGCCATGGCCGAGGAAATGCGGTCGGATGACCGCGTCTTCGTCATGGGCGAAGAGGTCGCGGAATATCAGGGTGCCTACAAGGTGACCCAGGGGCTGCTGCAGGAATTCGGCGACAAGCGGGTGATCGACACGCCGATCACCGAGCACGGTTTTGCCGGTCTCGCCGTCGGGGCGGCTTTCGGTGGTCTGAAGCCGGTTGTCGAGTTCATGACCTTCAACTTCGCCATGCAGGCGATCGACCACATCATCAACTCGGCCGCCAAGACACTCTACATGTCCGGCGGCCAGATGGGCTGCCCGATGGTGTTCCGCGGCCCGAACGGCGCCGCTGCACGAGTCGGTGCGCAGCATTCCCAGTGCTATGCCAGCTGGTACGCGCATTGCCCGGGCCTCAAGGTGGTCTCCCCCTATTCGGCGGCCGATGCCAAGGGCCTGCTGAAGTCCGCGATCCGTGATCCGAACCCGGTGATTTTCCTCGAAAACGAGGTGCTCTACGGCCAGTCCTTCGACGTGCCGGTGAGCGAGGACTTCACCGTTCCGATCGGCAAGGCCAAGATCGTCCGCGAAGGCACGGACGTGACCATCACTGCCTTCTCCATCATGGTCGGCAAGGCCCTGAAGGCGGCCGAGAAACTGGCCGAGGAGGGGATCAGCGCCGAGGTCATCGACCTGCGCACCATCCGTCCGCTCGATACGGCCACGATTGTCGCCTCCGTACAGAAAACCAACCGCCTCGTCACATGCGAGGAAGGCTGGGCGACCTGTGGTATCGGCTCCGAAATCGCGACCATGGTGATGGAGCAGGCTTTCGACCATCTCGATGCGCCGGTTGCGCGCGTTGCCGGTGAAGACGTGCCGATGCCGTATGCGGCCAATCTGGAAGCAATGGCTCTGCCGCAGGTGGAAAACATCATCGAGGCGGCAAAGTCCGTCTGCTATCGCGGCTAAGGGAGAGACAAGATGGCCATACCCGTTCTGATGCCTGCCCTGTCGCCGACCATGACAGAGGGCAAACTCGCCACCTGGATGGTAGCCGAGGGCGACAAGATTTCCGCCGGTGATGTGATTGCGGAGATCGAAACCGATAAGGCAACGATGGAAGTCGAAGCCGTGGATGAAGGCACGTTGGGCAAGATCATCGTTGCCGCCGGCACCGATAATGTTGCCGTCAATGCGCCGATCGCCGTGATTCTGGAAGAAGGCGAAGACGCCGGCAGTGTCGACATGGACGCCGTCGCCGGTAGCGGCGGTCCGGCTCCGAAAGCGGAAGCCAAGCCGGAACCGGCACCTGAGCCCGCTCCGGCGGCAGCACCTGCACCGGCAGCTAAAAAAGAGACACCGGCGCCGAAACCTGCACCGGCTCCAGCCGCATCGTCGGGCGAACGCGTGTTCGCCAGCCCGCTCGCCCGCCGTATGGCGGAGCAGGCAGGGCTCGATCTCGGACAGATCTCGGGCTCCGGTCCGAATGGCCGGATCGTGAAGCATGATATCGAGGAAGCTATCGCAGGCGGCACCGGCAAGGCTGCTCCGGCTGCTGCTGACTCCGCACCCGCGCCTGCTGCGGCGGCAAAGGCTCCGGCACCCTCTCTCGGCTCCGCGCCGAGTCCGGACGTTCCTGGCTTGCCGGAGTTCGACGAGATTCCGAACACCAACATGCGCAAGGTCATCGCCAAGCGCCTGACCGAGTCCAAGCAGTTCGCCCCGCACTTCTATCTGACCGTCGATTGCGAAATCGATGCCCTGCTCGAAGTACGCAAGCAGCTCAACGGCAAGCTCGACGGCGAAAAGGTCTCGGTGAACGACCTCGTCATCAAGGCGTCCGCGCAGGCTCTGAAGAAAGTGCCGGCCGCCAATGCGAGCTGGACCGACGAAGCGATCCGGATCTTCAAATCCGTTGATATCTCGGTTGCTGTTGCCATTGAGGGTGGTCTGATCACCCCGGTCATTCGCGGTGCGCAGAACAAGGGTGCTCTCGACATCGCCCGGGAAATGAAGGATCTCGCCTCCCGTGCCCGCGACGGCAAGCTGATGCCGGAGGAATATCAGGGCGGCACCTTCTCGATTTCCAATCTCGGCATGTTCGGGATCAAGGATTTCTGTGCCGTGATCAACCCGCCGCAGGGCGCGATCCTGGCCATCGGTGCGGGTGAACAGCGTCCGGTCGTGAAGGATGGCGCGCTCGCCGTTGCCACGGTCATGAGCTGCACGCTCTCGGTCGACCACCGGGTTGTTGATGGTGCGGTCGGGGCCGAGTTCCTGGCGGCCTTCAAGAAGCTGATCGAAGATCCGCTAACCATGCTGCTCTGAGGGCCGGGCGGCGGAGAGCCGCCCGTTCCATCTCAGGCGTTTCCAATATCCGGAGCCGGACAGGCCCAAGGGGCACCGGCTTCGATCCGGAGGAAGTTATGGCTGACACCCAGTTCGATATCCTTGTCATTGGCGGCGGCCCGGGCGGGTACGTCTCCGCGATCCGTGCCGCCCAGCTCGGCATGAAGACGGCGCTGGTCGAGCGCGAGCATCTTGGCGGTATCTGCCTCAACTGGGGCTGCATCCCGACCAAGGCGCTGCTGCGCTCCGCCGAGATCTACGATCACATGAAGCATGCGGACAGTTTCGGCCTGAGTGCGGGCAATATCGGTTTCGATCTGGACAAGGTCGTGCAGCGCTCCCGGGGAGTGGCAAAACAGCTCAATCAGGGCGTCGGCCATCTGCTGAAGAAGAACAAGGTGACTGTCTTCATGGCAGCGGCCAAACTTGCCGGTTCCGGCAAGGTGGAGATCGACGAGAAGGGGAAGAAGCAGACCCTTTCAGCCAAGCATATCATCCTCGCCAC
>NZ_CAXBDC010000033.1:0-42144 GCF_963974195.1 uncultured Nisaea sp. | reverse complement strand
GACTGAACGCCATCGGGGGCTGCACTGCCTTCGAGCTGAGCGAGGAACCAGAGTCGCTGCTGCGCGAAGGAGAGGGGGAGTGTGCCGCGGTTCTCGCGCGGGACGATTGGTGGAGGCGGCGTGCCGCGGCGTTCGGCCTCGATGGCGGCGGCCTGTGCGGCGAGGGTCGGATGCTCGAACAGCAGGCGGAGGGCGATGTTGGTGCCGAAGGCGGTGCGGATGCGGGAGAGCAGCTGTGTTGCCAGCAGGGAATGCCCGCCGAGATCGAAGAAACTGTCGGCCCGGCCGATGGCGTCGCGCTTCAGCACGGAGGCCCACAGCCCTGCGAGCAGTTCCTCACCCGGTGTGGCGGGGGCGCCGGAGGCGGCCTGCTCCGAACCAGACGGCTCCGGCAGGGCGCGCCGGTCCAGCTTGCCCGTCACCGTCAGCGGCAATGCCTCCAGAACAATGATCTCCGATGGAACCATGTAGCCCGGGAGCCGTTCCCGGCACCAGAGATGGGTGTTTTCGATAGTGGCTTCGCCCACGATGTAGGCCACCAGCCGGGCTTGCGAGGGCGTATCTTCCGGTGCCCAGAGCACTGCCGCCGCCTGCCGGATATCCGGATGATCCCGTAACGTTGCCTCGATTTCGCCGAGCTCGATGCGGAAGCCGCGCAGTTTAATCTGGCCATCGCGCCGACCGACCACTTCAAGGCTGCCGTCAGGCAGGCGGCGGGCCATGTCGCCGCTGCGGTAGCGGATGGCGCCGGGCCGGGTCGGGTCCGGCTCGAAGGCACTGGAATCCTGTTGCCAATAGCCGAGCGCGACATGCGGGCTGCAGATCGCGATCTCGCCGAACAGGTCCGTTCGGGTGCCGGTATCGTCGAGCAATTCGATCCCCGTGCCGTCGACGGCATGGCCGACGGGGACCGAGAACCGGCGCAAGTCCGTATTGTGGGTGGCGAAGTATTGCAGGGTCACGGTCGACTCTGTCGGGCCAAGGCCGTTGACGAACAGGGCTCCGGGCTCGAAGCCGCCTCGGAAGATCTCGAAATCGGCCCGGGTGACGGCCTCGCCGCCCATGACGACAAGCCGGATCGTGGGCAGGCGGCGGTCAAGCCCGTCGGTGAAGGCGCGGAAGACGCTCGGTGTCGAGTGCCAGACCGTCACAGCTTCGCTTTCGAGCCAGGGCGCGCTATCCGCGACCGACCGGGTGCGTGCGTCGAAGAGGCAGAGCGTGGCGCCGTTCAGCAGGGCGCCATAGAAATCCATCACCGAGGCGTCAAAGGCGTAGGAGGCGAGCTGCAGCAGCCGGTCTTCTGGTGTCAGTCGCAGATTCTCCGTGTAGCGCCGGATGAAGTGCAGCACGTTGCGATGGCTCTGCACCACGCCCTTGGGCCGTCCGGTGGAGCCGGAGGTGTAGAGCAGGTAGGCCACGCTGTCGGGAGATATCTCCGGAAGTGTCCCGGCGGGAGGCAGGTCGAGATGGTCGAGATGCAGGATCGCGCGGTCCGGTCCTGCAAGCATGCCCGCGAGATCTTCATGAGGCTCCGCGCACACAATCATGTCGGCGCCAACATCGTCGAGGATGGTGCGTAGCCGTTGCGGCGGTTGCGACGGGTCGAGCGGGACATAGGCGCATCCGGCCTGCAGTACGCCGAGCATGCCGATTGCCATCCTTGTGTCGTGCGGCAGCAACAGGGCAATGCGGGCGCTGCCGGAATGCTCAAGCAGCGCTGCGGCGAGGCGGCGGCTTTCCCGATCGAGCGCGCCATAAGTCAGCGACTGGCTCGGCGTCCGGATGGCGATGCGGTCGCGGTACCGGGCCACCTGGTCGGCGAAACGGCTCTGGATCGAGCGTTCAATGGAGCCGAAACGGACCGGCTCGCCTGCCGGGCAGGGCATGTCGGGGCGCCGCGCCGGATCTTCATTATAGAGGCTCAGGTCCGTCAGCAGGGCATCCGGCTGGGCGACGATCCCGCGCAGCAGGGTGAGGAAGCAGTCGCGGAGGAAGATGGCGGTCTCATGCTCGAACAAAGCGGCGTTATATTGCAGCGCGCCGTCGAGGGCGCCGTCCGGCAATTCGGTGAAGGTCAGGTTCAGATCGAACTTCACGAGGAAGTCCCGTGCCGGGCTGACCTGTTCCACCTCGAGCCCGTCCAGCGCGATCTGCTCGCGCCGTGTGTTCACCAGATTGATCATCACCTGGAACAGCGGGTTGTGGCTGAGCGAACGGGCCGGATGCAGATCCTCGACCAGATATTCGAAAGGCACGTCTTGGTGGGCGTAGGCGGAAAGCGTCCCCTGCCGGATACTGGCGAGGAAGTCCCGGAAGCTCCCGCTTTCGGGAACTTTGGCGCGCATCACGAGGGTGTTGAGGAACAGGCCGACAATGTCTTCCAGCCGACTGTCGCTCCGGTTCGCCACCGGGACGCCGACACAAATGTCGCGCATGCCACAGAAGCGGAACAGCAGGAGGTCATAGGCCGCCAGCAGAACCATGAAGAGGGTGGCGTCGCTTTCGCGCGCCAGAGTGCGCAGAGCGTGTGCGAGATCCGCATCGACCCGGACGGGGGCCGAGCCGCCTTCATGCACCTGGACAGCCGGACGAGGGTGGTCGGTCGGCAGATCCAGAAGTTCCGGCGCTCCGGCAAGGCGGTCACGCCAGAAGGCGAGTTCCTGTTCCAGCGCATCGCCCTTGAGCCAGGCATTCTGCCACCTGGCATAGCCGGTATAGTTCAGTGCGGGGCCTGGAAACGCTGCATCCGAGCCTGTCCGGAAGGCCGCATAGAGGCGGGCGAGATCGGCTATGAGCAGGTCGATGGACCAGCCGTCGCAGATGATGTGATGCATGTTGAACAGCAACCGGTGCCGGTCCGGCCCGAGTGTGATCAGGTGCAACCGGAAGAGCGGCCCCTGTGCCAGATCGAACGGCGTATGCGCGTGCTCCTCGCTCAGCCGTTCGGCCTCGGCTTGCGCGTCCGCTTCGGGCAAATCGCCGAGGTCGCGTTCCGTGAGCGGGTCGTAGGCCTCCAGCAAGCGGGCGACCGGCTTTCCGTCATCGAAGGCAAAGCAGAGCCGGAGGCTGTCATGGCGGGTGACGAGCGCGGCAAGGGCCTTGCGTAACGCGGGCTTGTCCAGCGCGCCCTTGAGGTCCAGTGCGGCGGGAACATTGTAGGACGCGCTGGCGCCTTCGAGCTGATCGAGGAACATCAGGCGCTGTTGCGCGAAGGATGGCTCTGGCGTGGTCCCCGGCGGGAGCGCGGAGATATCCGGCCGTGTGCGATTGCGCCCGGCATCGATGCTGGATGCGAGCCCGGCAAGTGTCGGTTTTTCGAACAGCGCGCGCAGGGACAACCCGGTCCCGAACACGTCCGCGATGCGGGCCATGAGCTGGACGGCGAGCAGGGAATGACCGCCGATGGAAAAGAAGCTCGCGTCCCGGTCGATCGCGTCAAGGCCGAGCAACCCGGCCCAGATCTCCGCGAGAATTGTCTCCGTCTGGCCGCGCGGAGGCTGGGCCGGGCGCGGGGTGAAAGCCAGGTTCGACAGGGCGAGGCGGTCGAGTTTGCCGTTTGGCGTGACCGGGAGGCCGTCGAGCCGGATCAGCCGGTCCGGCACCATATAGGCAGGCAGGGACCGTTCCAGCGCCGGGCGCAGTTCCTCGGGATCGGATTGCTGCCCGCCGGTGACATAGCCAACCAGATGCTCGTGCGATCCGGCCTTTGAGACAACGACGGCGGCGTCCTCGACGGCAGGCTGTGCACGCAGGGCGGCTTCGATCTCTTCGAGTTCGATCCGGAAGCCGCGCAGTTTGATCTGCTGATCGCGGCGGCCGATATAGTCGAGCGTGCCGTCATCCTGCCACTGCACAACATCGCCGGTTGCATAGTAGCGCCCGGTATGGCCGTCCTCTGTCAGCTCGATAAATCTGGCGGCGGTGAGATCCGGTCGCCCGAGATAACCGGCGCCGACACCGATGCCGCCGATGAAAAGCTCCCCCGGCATGCCGACGGGCACAGGGGCGTGGTTCGGGTCGAGTACCAGCACCCGGACATTATCGATCGGGCGGCCAAGCGGGACTCCGGCCGCGTCCGAAGCGGGATCGAAGGGACCCGCAACCGCAACGTCGGTGCATTCGGTCGGCCCGTAGCTGTTCAGCACTGTTGCCTGGCAGTTTGCCGAGGCCAGCCACGGCCGCAGACGCCCGGCCTGAATAGGCTCGCCGCCGAGAACCACATGACGCAGCGAGGCGAGCGGCGCGTGATCGTCACCGGCCGCGAGCGGGTAGAAGGCGCTCGGCGTGCAGTTGATCCAGGTGATCGCGCCCTCGGCAATTTCGCGGCGTAAGGCGGCCGGATCGTATCCGTGGCCGGTCTCCGGGAAATGAAGCGCGGCACCGGCCATCAGGGGGGCGAACAGGTTTTTCTGCGTCAGGTCGAAACCGAGCGCGCTGATCAGCAAGCCCCGGTCGTCTTCGCCAAGATCCAGCGCCCGGCAATACCATTGCAGCAGATTGACGAAGCCCTTGTGATAGACGCCAGCCCCTTTCGGCTCTCCGGTGGAGCCGGATGTGTAAATGACATAGAGCAGGTCGTCGGGCGCGGGCCGGGTGGCCGGGTTCTCGACGCTCTCTTCGGCAAGCGTCGCGGCCAACTGGTCCAGCCGGCAGATCCTTGCCGTTTCGGGAAGCCGGTCCGCCAGGTCGCCCTTGCTGAGGACGAGAGAGGCACCCGAGCGGGTAATCATCGCGTCGAGGCGCCCCGGGGGATATGCCGGGTCGAGCGGTAGATAGGCGGCGCCGGCCTTCACGATACCGAGCAGACTGACCACGGCTTCCGGTCCGGGCTCAAGACACATGCCGACGATGTCCCCGCGCGAAATTCCGTGCCGCTGAAGATAATGGGCGAGCTGGTTGGCGCTGCGATTGACCATGTCGAAATCGAGGCTCTCGCGCCGGTCGACGAGTGCCGGGGCGTCCGGTCGCTGTGCGGCCTGGGCCTCGATGGCATCAATCAGTGTGTCCCAGGAAAGATCCGTGCTTGCACCGTCCCGCCAGTGCGTGAGCGCGGAGCGCTCCGGTCCGGTGATCAGTCCGAGATCACCAAGGGCCAGGTGCGGCCTGGAGATGGCGGCGCCGAGCAGTTGCTCGAAATGACCGGCCATCCGCGCGATGCGGGCTTCGTCAAAAATGTCCGCGTTATATTCCCAGCGGGTGACGAAGCCGTCTCCGTCCGGCTCGACGTAAAGCGTAAGGTCGAATTTCGATACGGCGACCGGGGGCGCAAGCGGGCGGGCCTCGGTACCGTCGAAGACCAGCCGCTCCATCGGCGCGTTCTGCATCACGAACATCACCTGGAACAACGGGCTGTGCACCAGACTGCGCTCGGGATGCAGGTGATCGACCAGCAGCTCGAAAGGCAGGTCCTGATTGGCGTAGGCCCTGAGACAGCGGCGCCGGGTCTCCGCGACCAGGGCCGAGAAATCCGGCAGGTCCTCGTCGCGCCATCGCAGCGTCAGGATGTTGACGAACATCCCCGCCAGATCCTCGCATTCCCGAAGCCGCCGGTTCGCGACCGGAGAGCCGATCAGAAGGTCATGTTGGTCGCTGTACCGGGACAGAAGCAGGCCGAAGGCGGAGATCAGGGTCATGAAGTCGGTCGCGCTCTCCGCCCGGTTGAAGGCGCGCAGTTTTGCGGCGAGAGCAGGATCGAGGGCGCGGGTCACGAGGCCACCGCGATAGCTGCGGGTTTTGGGATGCGGGCGGTCCGCGGGCAGTTCCAGCAGGGTCGGCGCGCCGTCCAGCTCCGCGATCCAGTGGTCGAGCTCGTGACTGAGCGTTTCGCCCTGGAACCAGTCATTCTGCCAGCGGGCAAAGTCGCCGCTGGTGATGGTCAGATCGGGAAGGCTGGCGGCCATTCCCTGATCGCCATGCGTCTCGGCCCGGTAGAGGGCGGCAAAGTCGCGGACGAGAATATCGATGGTCCAGCCATCGCTGATGATGTGATGGATGTTGAACAGCAGCCAGTGCGTCCGGTCGTCGAAGCGCAACAGGTGCAGACGGAATAGGGGACCTTCCGAAAGGTCGAAAGGCTGTGCGCCGTGGCTCCTGCTCAGGCGCTCGGCTTCCGGCATGCGCGCGTCGGCGGGAAGCGTGCTCAGGTCCGTGACCTTCAGGGGATCGTAAGGCGCGACAAGCTCCGCGACAGGCTCGCCTGCACGGGACGGGAAACAGCTTCGCAGGCTTGTTTGCCGCTCGATGAGAGCCCGTGCCGCCCGGCCGAGAGCCTTCTCATCGAGGACCCCGCGCAGCTCCAGCGTGGCCGGCATGTTGTAGGTGGCGCTGGGGCCTTCGAGCTGCTCCAGGAACCACAACCGCCGCTGGGCAAAGGACAGGGGGGATGTCTGTGCGTCGGGAGCGCTTGTTATCGGTGGCAACCGGTCGCCGCCGCGAAGCTGGTCGATCCGTTCCGCCAGCCCGGCAATGGTTGGCGCTTCGAACAGGGCACTGAGCGGCAGATCGACATCGAAACTGTCGCGCAGGCGGGTGACAAGGCGCATGGCGATCAGGGAATGCCCGCCCAATTCGAAGAAGTCGTCGGTGACGCCGATCCGGTCATGGCCAAGCAGCTCCGACCAGATCCCGGTCAACAGCTCCTCGTCCTGATTACGCGGGGCGACGGATTCTTCGCTCAAAGTGACGGACGGCTCGGCGAGCGCGCGGCGGTCGAGCTTGCCGCTGGATGTCTTGGGCAGCTGAGCCAGCAGGGTCAGGCTGGACGGAACCATGGGCGCGGGCAGGGCCGCACGCAGATGCGCCATCAGGTCGGACTGCAGGGATTTCGGGTCCGCCTGCTCGCCGGTGGTGGCGACATAGGCGGCAAGGCGCCGGGCCGAGGCATGTCCGTACACGATGATGGCGGCCTCGGTGACGGCGGGATGGCCGCTCAGGACCGCTTCGATCTCACCAAGCTCGACCCGCACGCCCCTGATTTTGACCTGGTCGTCGCGGCGGCCGATATAGTCGATCAGTCCATCCGGGCGCCAGCGCGCGAAATCGCCGGTCCGGTAGATCCGCCCGTATTCCGGATGCTCACTGAAACGCTCGTGTGTCAGATCGGGCTGGGCCATGTAGCCATGCGCGATGCACGGACCGGCGATGCAGAGCTCCCCCGGAACGCCCGGCGGGACCGGTTGCCCGGTTTCGTCCAGCAGATGGATTTTGACATTGCCGATCGGCCGTCCGATCGGCGGCAGGTCATCCCAGTTCGTCACATCCTCGGGCAGGCGATACGCGGTCGCCACGTGGCTTTCTGTTGGCCCGTAATGGTTATGCAGGCGGCAGGCGCTGCGGCCAAAGGCGGCACGAATGGCCGGGGTGCCGCGTAATTGTTCACCGGCGGTGACGATGTCGCGCAGGCAGTCCGGAAAGGCCTTGTTGCCTGTGCTCTCCGCGAGATGCTGCAAGGCGACGAAGGGCATGAAGACACGCTCTACGTTCCGGCTTTCGATCCAGTCGAGCAGGGCACGGCCGTCGCGGCGGCAATCCTCGTCCACCAGCACCAGCGTTCCGCCGGAGCACCAGGTCGAGGCGATTTCCTGGAAGGAGACATCGAAGGTAAGAGCGGTGTATTGCAGCGTCCGCGCCGGCTGGTCGAGGCCGGGCTGGCGCGCTTGCCATGCCACCAGATTGACGATGGCCCGGTGCGGCATCTCCACACCCTTCGGACGGCCGGTCGAGCCGGAGGTGAAGAGCACATAGATCCGGTCTTCGGGAGCAGCCGGGCATTCGGGCGGGGTGGCGTCGCCTTTGGTCAGGAGCGGATCGTCCGGGGAAAGAGCGATGATCGCCGGGCCATCGCCGGGCATTCTTTCCGCGCTGGCCGGGTCGGTCAGGACAAGTGCCGCCCCGCTCTCGCGCAGGATGAAGCCGATACGCTCTGGCGGGTCCTGCGGGTCGACCGGGAGGCAGGCGGCGCCGGAACGCAGCACGCCGAGAACCGCGATCAGTTGCTCCGCCGAGCGCGGCAAGGCAATCGCGACGATATCGTTGGTTCCGATGCCGCGTTCCTGAAGATGTCGCGCCAGACGGCAGGCCCGGGCATCCAGCCCGGCATAGCTTATCTGCGCCGCGCCGGTATCGAGGGCGATTGCGTCCGGCCGTTCCGCGACCTGCGCGGCGATCAGGTCGACGAGGTTGCGGGCAGGCGGCACCGGAGCATCGGTCTCGTTCCAGCCCCGGATCCGGGCGGCTTCCGCCTCCGAAAGCAGCGGGATGGTGTCGAGCGGCTGATCCGTGTTGTCGAGCAAGGCGGAAAGCAGATGCTCGAAATGGCCACTCATGCGGTCGACCGTGTCGCGCTCGAAGAGGGCACACGCATATTCCCAGGTCAGGCGGTAGCCGTCCGTCCGGTCGAGCGCGGTCAGGGTGAGATCGAACACCGCACCGCGCTGACCGCCGGCAAGCATGTCGCTGAAGAGGCCCTGTTCGACCAGAGGCGTGCCAGCTTCGCGCTCATGGACGAAGGCCACCTGGAAAAGCGGGGAGCGGCTGGGATCACGCTGCGGCTGCAACCGTTCGACCAGCAGCGGGAACGGGTAATCCTGATGCTCCAGCGCGCCCAGAACGGTCTCGCGCACATGCGCGAGGAAGTCAGTCCCCTCTCTGTTTTTCGGGAAATCGAGACGCAGGATCGCCGGGTTCACGAAATAGCCGACAAGATCCTTCAACTCCGGCCGGGTGCGGCCAAGCATCGGCGAGCCGATCAGGATCTCGCGCTGACCGCTATAGCGGTTGAGCAGTAGGCCGAAGGTCCCGAGCAGAAGCACGTAAGGCGTGACCCCGAGGCGTTGCGCGGTTTCTTTCAGCCTGGCACTGAGGGCCGGGTCGAGGTCCCGGGTGATGGTCGCGCCGGTGAAATCCTGCCGTGGCGGGCGCTGCCTGTCCGTCGGCAGGTCGAGCACGGGAAGCTCGCCACCGAGCCGGTCCAGCCAATAGCTCCCGGACCGTTTGCCAGCCGGTGTTGCGAGGGTTTCGCGCGACCATTCGGCATAGGCTCGGTTGGTCCAGGGCAGGGCGGGGAGCGCGGCGGCGCGGCCTTCGCGTTCGGCGCGGTACAGGCTGGAAAGGTCGCTCATGATGATTTCGAGCGAGCGGAAATCCACCACGATGTGATGAGCCACGAAGGCGAGCACCGGGGTCGGGAGTGTGCCGTTCGACACACCGGAGAAGAGATGCCAGCGAACGGGCGGGGCGGCCTCCAGATCGAACGGCTGATCGGCGAATTCCGCGATGGCGCTCTCGACCTCGGCGGTGCTCCAGCCACTGACATCGGTCACCGGGAGATCCAAGGGGGCGGGCGCCGAGGGGATGCTGAAGGGTTTGCCGTTGTGGCTGCCGAAACGGCTGCGCAGGCCTTGATGCCGCTCTGTCAGTTTGTCGAGTGCGGCTTGCAGCGCACGCATGTCCAGATCGCGTCCCAGCCGGGCGGCGAAGAGTGTGTTGTAGGCGATGCTTGTCCGGTCGAGCTCGTAGAGGAACCAGAGTGCTTCCTGCCCCAGTGACAGGGGCTCCGCCGTGTGGTCCGGCATTTCAGGCGCCCGGTTCAGATACGCGATCAGGTCCGATTTGCGGTCCCTGATCTGGGTGAGGACATCTTCGTCGATTGCCCCGCTCGGCCCGTGATACCGGATTTGCCCTTCCGTCACGGAAAGCTCGACCTGGCGCTCTGCCAAAGTTCTTACGAATTCTGCAATCGTCATATCTGACCTGCGATCCATGCGGTTTGGGGGTGCGGAGAGGTGGTTCCGGCCGGGAGATCGCCTTCAAGGCGTTCGGCCAGATCATTCAGGCTGTGGTTGCCGAGCAGATCCGCGAGGGCAATTGTCACGCCCAGTTCGCGCTCGATGAGCCCGCGTATTTCCATCGCGAGCAGGGAATCGAGCCCGAGAAGTGGCAGCGGTGTATCCGGTGCCAGTTGCCCCGGGGGAAGGCGAAGCACGTCGCATATGCGCGCCGCCAGCCAGTCGCGCGGGGACAGATCGGGCCGGGCGTGCGATTGAGCTGTGTCGCTACGGGGCGGCTGTTTGGTGTGCGTGGTGCCGAGCCCGGCGAGGACCGCGTCGAACAGCCCCGTCGGCCGCTGGCTGCGGTAGAGTTCCGCGAAACGGGGCCAGTCTGCGGCGACGAAGACAGTCTGTGCCTGTGCCGGGTTCAGGAACTCGGCCAGTCGATCCGTGAGGCGATCCATCGGGAAAGGCTCAAGCCCCATCCGGCGCAATTCCCGGCCGGTCCCGGCGCTCACCATGGCACTGTCCGAAAGAGGGCCAAGATCGAGGCTTGTGCCCGGCAGGCCGCGTGCCCGCCGGAAAGTGGCCAGCCCGTCGAGGAAAGCGTTTGCCGCCGCATAAGAGGCCTGACGCTGGCCACCCCAAAGCCCGGCGATTGATCCGCAGCCGAGGAAGAAATCCAGTTTCTCGCCCGCCGTCGCGACGTGAAGCGCCCAGGCGCCACCGGCCTTTCCGGCCAGCACGGCCGCGCATCCGGACCAGTCCAGGCTATTGAGGTCCCGTTGCTCGCCGATACCGGCGGCGTGGATGACACCCGCAAGAGCTGGCCCGGTGCGGTTCCACTCAGAAATCTGCGCGGCTAGTGTTTCCTGATCGCTGATGTCGAGAGCGGCGGCCTCAACAATGGTGCCGTAATCCGTCAGCGCCGCCATGTGACGGCGTGCTTCCGCCGTCTTCGCGCCGTTCCGTCCAACCAGCAGGAGCCTGCCTGCGCCCTGGCGTGCCAGCCAGAGGCCGAGGGCGCGGCCCAGGCTGCCGAAGGCGCCGGTGATGAGATAGCTGGCGTCCCGGCGGATGGAGACCGGTTTCTGCGGTGCAGGATCTGCGTGATGCAGACGCGGGACGAGGAACACTCCATCCCGCAGGGCCGTTTCCGAATGCTCTCCCGCAGAGGAAAAGGCGGCGGCGATCAGCGCCGTGTCTCGGGTGAGGTCGAGCCTGTGCGGCAGATCCAGCAGGCCGCCCCAGATGTGCGGGGCTTCCAGTGCGACGCTGCGGCCGAACCCCCGGACCGGTGATTGTGCCAGACCCTCGAGACGGTCGTCCTGTGTCGCCGCGACCGCATCCTGTGTCACGATCCATAGCCGGGGCGGGGTCGGCAGTCCCAGGAGAGCCCGCGTCAGAGCAACCAGACCAGCAAGTCCGCCGTCCTGCGCGCCCGTCAGGCTTCCGGCGGTCAGCTCTTCCGTCTTCGGATCATCGAGGCTCCAGAGATGGACGACGCCCGTCAGCGGTCCCAACTCGTCAAGCAGTGAACGGGCGGCTGCCTCGTCCCCGGGGACGAGGTTGCGGCGGTGTCCGTTGAGAGGCGCCTTGAAGATCATCGTGCAATGGGCGCCCCGTGCCTGAAGCTCGGCGGCAACGGCTTCTCCGGTGCCGTTCTCATCGGCAAGGATCAGCCAGTTTCCGGTGATCGGTTCGGGCTTTTCCGTGCTGTGGGGCGCGCTTTGGGGCAGAGGCTCCCAGCGCACCCGATAGGGGGCGGGTATGGCGCTGGTGCGCTCATGTTCGGACTGGACCCAATAGCGTTGCCGGTCGAAGGGATGCCCCGGCAGATCGGTACGCCGTACAGGCAGACCGGCATAGAGAGCGTTCCAGTCCGGGGTCTCGCCATCCGCATAAAGCTCGGCCAGAGCGCGCCATGCCTCCGGGTTGGCATGCTCTGCATCCATCCTTCCCGTCGCCGTGCGCCGGGAGGAGATGGCGCCGCCGCTTTCGATGGCCCCGTCGCTTGTCTGGCCTTCAAGCCAGGCTTCCAGCGCCGAGATCAGAGAGGGTGCGTCGGCGCCGAGCAGTGCCAGCCGGTGGGGGAAATGGTCGCGTCCGCAGGATGCCGTGAAGCAAAGATCGGCCAGCGGCTTCGGGGTTTCCTTCAGGGCAGTCAGAACCCGCGCGGCGAGCGTGCGGAGCGCGGGCCGGCTCTTGGCGGAGAGCGGCAGGAGGTATTGTTTGAAGTGCGGTAGTTGGCGGGGTGCCTGTTCCGGTGCCTGCTCCACGATCACATGCGCATTGGTGCCGCCGAACCCGAAAGAGCTGACGCCTGCCCGCCGCGTCTGGCCAGAATTGGGCCAGGGCTCTATGCCGTGCGGAAGGTGAAGCCCAGTACGCGCCCAGTCGATCTCCGGGGTGGGGGTGGCGCTGTGCAGACTGGCCGGGATTTTCACGTGAGACAGGGACAGAACGGCCTTCTGCACGCCCGCTACACCGGCGGCGGATTCCAGATGGCCAATATTGGATTTGACCGAGCCGATGGTCAGGGGGCGGTCCCGCCCTTTCGTGCCGAAGACGGCATCCAGCGCCCCTGCTTCTATCGGGTCGCCCAGCGCGGTGCCGGTGCCGTGGGCCTCGACATAGCCGATCTCATCCGGCTCCAGTTCCGCGCGCTGGAGTGCCCGGCGGATTACCCGTTCCTGTGCAGGGCCGTTCGGGACCGTCAGCCCGCTGGACCGGCCGTCCTGGTTCACGGCGGATCCCCGGATCACGGCCATGATCCGGTCACCGTCCCGCTCTGCATCTGAGAGCCGTTTCAGCAGCAGCAGGCCGCAGCCTTCGGAGCGCACGAACCCGTCCGCCTCTGCCGAGAAGGCCTTGCAGCGCCCGTCAGGGGCCAGCATGCGCGCCCGCGAATGGTTGATACTGACGGTCGGGTCGAGCAGCAGGTTGACGCCGCCGCTGATCGCCAGCCCGGACTCCCCGCTTCTGAGGCTTTCACAGGCCTGATGGATCGCGACCAGGGAGGAGGAGCAGGCGGTATCGATGGCGAGGCTCGGCCCTTCCAGACCGAGGAAGAAGGACAGCCGGTTTGCCGCCACGCTGAGCGCGTTGCCGGTGCCGAGATAGGCGTCGATCCCGTCGGGCGTGCGGTTCAGACGGTGCAGATAATCGTTGGTGCTGATGCCGATAAAGACGCCGGTCTGACTGCCTTCCAGACTGCTTGGCGGTATGCCTGCACGTTCCAGGGTCTCCCAGCACACCTCCAGCAGGAGCCGCTGTTGCGGGTCGAGATGGTTGGCCTCGCGGGGGGAGATGCCGAAGAAGCCCGGATCGAACAGATCGATATCGTCCAGAAATCCGCCATGGCGGGTCTGGATGGTCCCGGGCATGCCGGGGTCCGCATTGTAATACCGGTCGGCGTCCCAGCGGTTTGCCGGAATTTCCGAGATCGCGTCGACGCCATCTTCCAGCAGGCTCCAGAAAGCTTCAGGATCGGAGACTCCGCCGGGTATGCGGCAGCCAAGAGAAATAATCGCGATCCCGTCATTTTTTCCTGCGCTGGAGATCCTGTTTTCAGGGACAGGAACAGCAGGGAGCGCCTGCGTTTCGTCGTCAAAGTCGCCGCGCTCGAGCAGGTGCTGCGCAAGGCGCTTGGGCGTCGGGTAATCGAAAGCCAGGGTCGCGGGTAGCGGCCAGCCGAGGTCGGCCTGCAGCCGGTTGCGCAACTCGATCGCGTTCATCGAGTCGAACCCCTGGTCGAAGAATCCGCGTTCGGGGTCAGGGGCGTCGTCTCTGCTGCCGGTAATCGCGGTGACCTGCTCGAGAATGTCGGCGGTGAGTTGCTTCAGCCGCGCGTCGGGCGCCAGCGCACGCAAGCGGGCGATCATGGCGGACTGTGTTCCGGCTTCCGCGCGCGGCAGGGTGGCAGGGGAAGATCCGTCGATCAAGGGATGGACCAGCGGGGCATCTGACCGGCGCGGCAGGATCGCCATGTGCGGTATGTCGAGTGCTGCCGCCCGGATCATCGCCTCAAGGCCCTGCCCGGGTTCAATCGGGGCCAGCCCGTGCCGTGCAAGCCTGCCTGCGAGGGCGGTCTCGCGGGACGCATCGGACCAGGCGCTCCAGCTCAGGCTTTGTGCCGGAAGTCCGCGCCGGTGACGATAGAGCGCGAGGGCATCCAGCATGCCGTTGGCCGCCCCATAGGCCGCCTGACCGGGATTGCCCAGCAGACCGCTCGCCGACGAGACCAGCATGAAATGTTTTACGGGATGCCTGGCCGTGAGGCGGTGGAGGGCCCAGCCGCCGAGGATCTTGGGCGCCATCACGGCGCAGACACGCTCGGCGGATTGCTGATGCAGAACCCCGTCGTTCAGTATGCCCGCGGCATGGAGAATACCGGTCAGGGGCGGCCAGTCTTGCGGCAGGCTGTCGAGTAACGCGGTAAGGGCAGGCTCGTCGGTAATATCGACGCTGCCGACCTTGACCTCTGCCCCCTTCGCGCGCCATTCCGCGATCCGCTCGGCGGCAGCGCCGGACGGCGCGCTGCGGGAGTTAAGCGCCAGATGGCGTGCCCCGCGCTCTATCAGCGCTCCGGCCATGAGCAGCCCAAGCCGCCCGAGGCCGCCGGTCACCAGCCATGTTCCATCCATCTCCGGTGCTGTGTCCGGTTTCGGGAGAGGCTGTGGCTCCAGCCCCGGCGTGAGCCGATTGGGGGCGCCGTTATCGAGGCGCCAGACGATCTCGTCCTTCGGCTCGGCGGCGCGGATCTCGGCAAACAGTTGGGCGGCGGCTTGCTTGGCGTTGCCCTCTAAATCGATGAGGGAAAGACGCCAGTCCGGATGTTCATGCCGCAAGCTCCGCCCCAGCCCCCAGATCATCGACTGGAGCAAGCCGCCGCCCGCTTCGGGGAGCGGCGCATCGGCCATCGCGAAAGCCTGCCGGCTGACCAGAGAGAGTTTGAGCGGGCGCGTGGCCTGCGTGGCCAGGATCTGCACGAGACCGGTCAGCCGGGTGCCAAGATCCGTGAGGGCTCCGGCGATTGCCTGCATATCGCCTTTCAACTGATCGGGCGCGGCGATATCCAGAGGCCAGAGACAGATGATGTTGAGGAGGCGCTTGCCCGCCGGAAGCGTGTCGGGGGCTGGTCCCGTGATGACGGTTACTGTGTCGCCCGTCGCTCTGAGAGTATCGGCCAGCCTTTTCGCCGTCCCGATCCGGTCCGCGAGCAGCAGCCAGTCGGCCGGGGGACGATGTTCGTCCGCTACCTGTGAGGCCGGCGTCCAGCTCGGCACGAAGCCCCATTCCTCGACCGGAACGGCTGTCACTTCCGCATCGGAAACGGATGGCGCAGGTTGCGGGGCACCTTGGGCAAGAGCCTTGCGCAGCGGTGCGGCGGCATCGCCGGTCTCGGGGCGTGGCGGCAGGGCGCAAGGCTGCTTCCGGAACGGATAGGCCGGAAGTTCCGGTGCGGCCCACTTGTCCGTGCCGTCATGGAAAGCCGCCCAGTCCGGCGTGATGCCGGCAGTGTAGAGCGCCGCCAGGCAGCCGGTGAGTGTCGCCCAATCTTCCGCGCCATCGCGCAGGCTGGGGAGCCAGAGGGCGTCGGCCACCGGAACGCATTGCGCGCCAAGGGCGGTCAGAAGCGGTTTCGGGCCGATCTCGACAAAGACGCGATGACTGGAGGATAGATTGGCCATGCCATCGGCGAACCGCACCGCGCCGCGCAGATGGCGGGTCCAGTAATCCGCGTCCGGCGCGGTCTCCATAAACCGTCCGTCGAGATTGCTGACGAGCGGGATCCGTGGGCTGGAGAAGTCAAAGCCGGACGCGATCTTGCGGAACGGCTCCAGAATGGGGTCGATCAGGGGCGAATGGAATGCATGGGAGACCGGCAGGAACCGGCTGCGGAAGTTCGCGCGCTCCAGGCCTTCCTGAACCCGGGTGAGGGTTTCGCGCCGTCCGGACAGCACAACATTGCGCGGCCCGTTCACGGCGGCGATGGAGATGTCGTCGGGACAGGATGCCGCGAAGCCGGAGACCTGTTTCTCGTCCGCCATCACCGCCAGCATGGCGCCGTCGAGGGGCAGGCTTTGAATGAGACGGGCGCGTTCAGCGATCAGCCGCAACCCCGTCTCCAGATCGAAAACATCGGCCACACAGGCAGCCACATATTCCCCGACACTGTGTCCGAGGAGGGCGGCAGGCTGGATCCCCCAACTCCGCCATAAATCGGCCAGCGCGTATTCGAGGGCAAAGAGGGCGGGCTGGGTGTAACGGGTTTGCGCCAGCAGCTCGGCATCCTTGCCGAACATGACCGAGAGCAGGGAATGGTCGAGCTGTTTCGCCAGCAGAGCATCGCAGCGGTCGAGTGTCGCGCGGAAGCCCGGATGAGCCTCATAGAGGCTCCGTCCCATGTCGAGATATTGGGAGCCCTGGCCCGTGAAGAGAAAGGCGACGGATGGCGCGTTGACCGGTATCCGCTGCCCCTGTTCTTCGCCGGCGGAAATGGCTTCGAGCTGGTCGGCAAAACCATCGATGGTCCCGGCAGTGAGTGTGAGGCGGTGGCCCAAATGGGACCGCCGTGTGGCCGCTGCGGCGCACAGATCCTCCGGCGTGATGTTCGGAGTGTGGCGGCACAGGGACGCGTAACGCTCCGCAAGATCCCGCAATGCAGCCGGGTCGCGGGCGGAAAGCGCCAGCAGGTGCGGCTGGCGGGCGGCGTGTTCTATCGGTTGAGAGGTGTGTGCACGCGCCGGGGCGTGCTCCAGAATCACATGGGCATTGGTTCCGCCGAAGCCGAAGGAACTGACCGCCGCGCGTGCGCTGTCCGGCAAGCGCTTCGGGACCTGCGGGATCTCGAAAGGAGACCCGTCGAGTTTGATCAGGGGATTGATCCGGTGCAGGTCCGGTTGCGGCGGCACTTCACCGTGTTGCAGGCACAGGACGGCTTTCACCAGACCCGCAATCCCGGCGGCGGCTTCAAGGTGGCCGATATTGGCCTTCGCGGAGCCAAGCAGGCAGGGGCGGCCGTCTGACCGCGCCCCGCCGAGAGCGCCTTGCAGGGCGCCGACCTCAATGGGGTCGCCGAGGCGCGTTCCGGTGCCGTGGGTCTCAACAAAGTCGATATGCGTGGCATCCAGTCCGGCGGATGTAAGCGCATCGCGAATGACGCTCTGCTGCGCCTGCGGGTTTGGAGCGGTGAGGCCGTTGCTGCGGCCATCCTGGTTGATCGCCGAGCCGCGGATCACGGCCAGCACGCGGTCGCCGTCACGTTCTGCGGCGGCGAGTGGCTTCAGCACGACCATGGCGCAACCCTCGCCGCGCACATAGCCGTCGGCATCGGCGGAGAAGGTTTGGCTCCGCCGGTTTGGCGACAGCATGCCCGCGCGTTCCAGGGCGAGGTGAAGATGCGGGCCGCCGATGATGTTCACGCCCCCGGCAAGTGCCAGCTCACACTCTCCACTGCGCAGACTCTGGCAGGCCTGATGCACGGCGACGAGCGAGGAGGAGCAGGCGGTGTCGATGGCCATGCTCGGCCCGCGCAGGTCGAGCTGATAGGACAGGCGATTGGCGGCGATGCTGAAGGCCAGGCCGGTGCCGCTATAGGCGTTCAGGAGGTTTTCCGCATCGCCCCGGCTGAATTGATCGAAGGCGAAATCGGCGGAGGATATTCCGACGAACACCCCCGCACGGCTGCCTTCCAATTGGTCTGCCGGCATTCCGGCATGTTCCAGTGCGTGCCATGTCACTTCCAGCAGGAGACGTTGTTGCGGGTCCATGCTGCGCGCTTCGCTCTCGGCAAGGCCGAAGAAAGCGGCGTCGAAACTGTCGATCCCTTCGAGGAAACCGGCCTCACTGCCGGGAAGACGGGCGTCGGGGCGCACAGCACAGCGCCCGTTGCTGAGGAGGTCCCAAAAATCATCCGCGTTCCCGGCGCCGGGCAGGCGGCAGGCAAGGCCGACGATTGCGATGGGTGATTGCTGATCGGGCTCCCGGCTGGCTGGTCGGGGCGCCGGAGAACCCTCGGTGCCGCTCAGCCTGGTGCCGCTCAGCCCGGAACCGCTCAGATGGTCGGACAATGCCGCGATCGACGGATATTGCCAAAGCAGGGTCGGGTCGATGGTGGGGCCGCCGAGATGATCTTCCAGGGCCGCGATCAGGCCGACTGCAGAGCGGGAGTCGAGGCCGAGTTCCGCGAACGGAGCCTGCAGATCGATCGCGTCCGATTGTAGCGACAGCATGCCGCCGAGTTGATGGCGCAGCCAGTTTCGAAGGCCGGGGCCGTCTGGGCGGCTGGTCTCTGTGACGGGAGAGGTTTCCCGGCGCCAGCGGGCGATGCAGTGCAGCTTGTCATCGAGATAGGCCTGCCTGCAGGCCCGGCGCTGCACCTTGCCGCTGGATGTCTTCAGAATCTGGCCGCGTTCGAGGATCAGGATCTCGGCAGTTGCCAGGCCATGGCTCCGGGCCACTGCCTGACGGATGCTCCGGAAGGCAGGCTCCCAGTCCGTCGTGCCCCGTCCGGCTTCGGCAAGGATGACGAGCTGTTCTTCGGAGCCGTTCTCCACCGAGAACGCGGCGCAATGTTCCCGCCGTATCTCCGGGCTGGCTTCCAGCACCGTCCATTCGATATCATGGGGGTAATGGTTTACTCCGGCAACGACGATGAGATCCTTCAGGCGGCCGGTAACATGCAGGGCGCCATCCTTCAGGAAACCGAGATCGCCTGTGCGCAGGAACATGCCGGCTTCCGGGCTATCGGCAAGGCTGGCTTTGAACGTGGCGTCTGTTTCTTCCGGCCGCCGCCAGTAACCGAGCCCGACGCTGGGGCTGGAAATCCAGATTTCGCCGACTTCATCGGGCGCGCGACTGTTCCCGGTTTCGGGGTCGACGATCCGCAAATCTGTTCCGGGCCGGGGCACGCCGCAGCTCACCACCGTCCGCGTCGCGCTATCGGGCTGGCTGCCGTCGGCGGGCAGCACGCGGTTGTGCTCCAGCGCTCCGGCATCGAGCCGCGAGATATGCGGGTTTTCATTGTGGGGGCGGGCGGTGACAAACAGCGTGGCTTCGGCCATGCCGTAAGCCGGATAGAAGGTTTCGGCCCTGAAGCCTTGCGGGGCGAATGTCTCGGTGAAGCGCCGCAGGGTATCGGCCCGGACAGGCTCGGCGCCGTTGCCTGCAACCTGCCAGCGGGACAGATTCAGCGCGGCGCGCTGTTCGTCCTTTATGCGCTCAAGGCAGAGTTCATAGGCGAAGTTCGGGGCATGGGTATGGGTGCCGCCGAACCGGTCGATCGCCTCCAGCCAGCGGACGGGCCTTTTAAGCAGGGTAAGCGGAGAGAGGACGTAACAATCCGCGCCGCTAAAGAGGGGCTGCAGCAGGCCTTCGACCAGACCGTAATCATGGAAATAGGGCATCCAAGTGATGCAGACGCTGTCTTCACCACACCCGAAGCCTTCCTGAAGATAGGCCAGGTTGGCGAGCACGTTTTCGTGGGACAGCATGACGCCGCGCGGACTGGTGGTGGAGCCTGATGTGTATTGCAGATAAGCCAGGCTTCCGGCCGTGATGTCGGGCAGTTTGAACGATGTCTCTTCGGCGGGCGTCAGCGTATCCGTGGCGATCCAGTGCACATCCGGCAGGGCCTCGCTCAGGCGGGCTTCAAGATCCTGCCGCAGACCGGCGGTGGTCAGAATGACTTCTGCTTCCGCATCCGCGACGATGCCTTGCAGGCGGGGCAGGGAATGCTTGAGCCGCACCCCGTCCGGCGGCGGGACCGGAACCGCGACGATGCCGGCATTCAGACACCCGAAGAATGCGGGAAGAACGTCGAGCCCGGGCGGATACAGCAGCAGTGCCCGCGCGCCCTCTGGCACCCGTTCCCGCAGCTGGTTGGCAACCGCGAAAGCGTGCTTCCGAAGCGTCGCGTAATCAGCCGTGTCCGCGACATCCCGGCCATCCTTCAGGAAGTGATATTTGCCTGTTGAAGATGCCGCCCGCTGGTCCAGCAGGGTTATGAGGGTGTCAGGTGTTGATGGCACAACACCGCTCCATGTCCAAGAGAGTCATTTTTACGTCCCTGTTAGAGACCGGAACCCCCGTCCATCGTTCTGCCTGTGCCGTATTGGCTGGCGGGGTGCTTGTGGTGTTCCGATATTCCTGTGATGCAATCAATGCGAGTATATGCATATAAGTTTGCTCATCACAAGAGGTGTGATTTGTGATTTTTTCAAAAATTTTCCGGGTTAAATTCTTTGCCTTATCAGTGTGAAGGCACGATTTCGGCTAAAATTTTTGAGCGCTTAATGGTTGTGTTTTCTGGTTGCGGCTTGGTGGGGAAAGATGCTCTATAGGGTGAATGAATAATATATTGCTCAATTTGAGGTGGTGTCTCGCTGATGTCAAGCTGGGTCTTCAAGAGTGAGTGGAGCCGGGGAGGCCGAAACTTGGTCCTGAGCTTGGGGCATGACGAAATTCTGGTCTGGTTTTTCAGGCCGGACATTGTTGAGGATCGCCATCTTGCGGCGTTCGGACAGGTTCTTGATGACGCGGAACGCGCGAGGGCTGGGCGTTTCCATTTTCCCGAGGACAGCAGGAGTTATTGCTGCGCGCATGCGCTCGGCAGATGTGTGCTGCAGGCGGCTACCGGAGTGCCGGCGCGGGATATCCGTTTCCGGGATAATGCGCACGGCAAGCCGGAGCTTGACGGTGAGCCAGGTGTCTCGGGGCTCCGGTTCAATCTTTCGCACACGCGGGGGCTGGTTTGTTGCGGGATTACCCGGAACCGTGATCTCGGCGTCGATGTCGAGTGCGTCTCGCGGGATGTTGATGTCGACGATTTGGCGCGCCGGGTCTTTGCGCCGGAGGAAGTGGCCTCTCTGCAGGGGCTCGCAGAGGAGGCACGCTGCGAGGCCTTCTATTCGATCTGGGTTTTGAAGGAAGCCTATACAAAAGCCGTCGGGCGGGGATTGTCGATTCCGCTGGATGGCTTCTCCATCCGTCTGGATCCGCCATGTATCGAGATCGGTGCGCTGTTGCGCGGCGATCCGGATGCCGGAAGCACGGATGAGTGGGATGTCCGTTTGATGCATCCGATGCCGGGATATGTACTTGCGGCGGCTGTTCGCGCGGCTCCAGGCGATGGGATGCTTTACCGGTTTTGCGAGATGACCCCGGATGCGCTGGCCAGCCTGTGCGGTGACCCGGACGGGGAGGAGGGCGGCCTGCCGATCCTTGACGGCGGCCAGGATATCTTGCCGAACATGCATGGAGGCTGAGCGAATGCGACTGGAAGCGATGTGCCGTTTGTCCGCTGTTTTCGGATTGGCTCTGCTCTTGCCGGCCGTCGATGCAGGCGCTGCATCGACGGCATGTTATCGCGCCGATATGCGGTACAGCATCGGGGCTACGGCATGCATCATGGGGACTGAAGCGAGATGCGTGTCTCGGGATGGCGTCTCCGGCTGGCAGGAGACGGGGGCCGGCTGCGGTTTCCGGATCGGGGTTTCCAGTGCCAAATACGGCTCTGCGGATTTCTGGTGCTCGGCAATGGGGCCGGTGGCGCACGCATGCAATGGACGCGGATCGTGCGTCGTCTCTCTGCCGGATATCGGAACGCAATGGTCAACCCTCGATGAGCGCAGGCTGATGCGCCGGAAGCTGGTCTGCGGCCCGCTCAACACGGTGCGCAAATATCTCTATATCGGCTGGTATTGCAGTGACGGGGATACGGCGCTTGGCCAGCCGGAAGTGGCGCTGCGCGATGGAGAGCGTGTGGTTCTCTCTTGTGACCGCTCGTCGGTGGGTGATCCCTGGCTGGAGTGAGGCGGGGCAGGCTTCAGGGAGGAGGCGGGCTTCAGCCGCGGCGCGTGTTGGTCACGGCAAGGAAAAGAAACATGAGGAACGGCGAGAACACGTAGGACAGGGCAAAGAAGCCCCAGAAGCCAAGGACGCGGTTGCGCCCGTACAGGCCGACCAGCGTGCAGGCGATAATGTAGATCAGAACCAGTGTCGCGAACGTAACGCGCGGTGACCAAATATATTCCACGCCTCATCTCTCTTTTGATCGGTTTCTGTTCAGGTGAATGCGTCGGGTGAACGTGGTGGATTTCAACTCGCCCGCGACCTATCGGCCGCGGGCGAGTTGGGGTGAGGCCCGTCAGGCCGCCTGTGTGGTCGCGGCGTTCGCGGCTTCCTTGGCGGCAAGGCTGCTCATGACTTTCTTGACCCTCGCCTTGACGTCCTCGGTGTTCATCGAGTTGACGTCGTTGTTCTGTTCGAAAATGTCGGCGAAGACGGTTCCGATGGCGTAGGTGACCATCCATGAATAGGCAGGCATCGTCGCCAGACCGAGCAACGGCCCGAAGAACGGTACGGAGCGGATCAGGCCAATGGTTCCGGCCTTCAGGGACGTGGGAACGAGGCTGCCCAGGACGGCGGAAATCACCGTCCGGCCGAGATTGCCGGAGAACTTCACCTTGTAGGTGTCCGCCAGCTTGCTCAGCATCATCAGCTGCACCGTGGCAAGCCCGGCAACGTCCACGGCGGCAACGGGGATGATGCCCACGCCGGCTCCGATCGCGCTGTAGGTGCTGATGATCTGGTTCGCCTTGAGCCTGTCCTGCTGACGCAGCTCGGTCTTCGCCTGCTCGTAATTGACGAGCTGGTCGGTGGCGGGTTTTTCGGTTGTGGGGGTGTCGGTGGGAGCGTTCATCGCGGAAGTTTCCTTTCTGTTGATCTGGTCAGTGTTCGGACTCTGCGCTTTGGCTTCATCCGTCTTCTCCGCGGTTATGTCGGTCGCGGCGCCTCCGGCCTGCTGGGTAGGTTGGCCGGGTTTACTTGTGCTGGCAGGCATTTCTTTTTTGAGTCCCTTCGCTGCTGTCTCCGGCGGATTTGAGGGGGCTCCGGGCTGGCCCGGTTTCTGCTCTTGCCCGGCTGACTCTTTCTTCAGCTTTTCCGCGACCTTGTTCGTGCGTTCGACTTTTCTCTTGAGGGCCTGTGTCTGCCGGCCGCTCTTTGCCTGGGGTGCTTTCTGGGCTTCGGTCTCGGCGTCGGCCGCCGTGCGGTGCGCTTCCGCTTCGTCGAGCGTTTTCTTTGTGTTTTGCGATTTGCGTTCCGCCATCCTGACGTCTCCCTTCAGCCCCGTGATTTCCCGTTTGAGTTCTTGAGGTTTTTTGTCTTTCTCAGTCACTTCGGGGCCTCGTTTTTGGTCAGGAAGTCGAAGCGCACGGGCGACTTCGGTGTTATCCGCAGAGGATCAGTTGCATACACTCTAAAGATGAATAATATTTTCTTACTCAAATAAAAGCATATTTTTTCAGGCTTGAATATATATTTATGCGTGTTCTGTGTTTCTGAATTTAACTATATGATAAAATTAATGAATTCCATGAGCCGGGCGATTTGAGTGACTGAGGCATGTAAATTCAAATCGAGTTCCTGCTCGATGGCGGGCTATTTTTGATTGATGTGCGGTTTTTGAGTTGATGGTGTTTTTGCCTGTTTCAGCGTGGTCGCGGGACGCATGTTCATGGTGAAAGGCTCGCCTTCTCTTGCCCCTTGAGACTCGCGCTGGGCGGGCTCCGAATCCGCTGTCGAGCTGTTCGGGTAGATGCCGTTACCCTCTTCGTCCGGCCGATTGGGTGTCGCTGCCGGGGGTATTGAGCGTGCCTCGAGAGCGGGAGCGGGATGCGCTCCCGGGCGTGCCTCCCCCTCAAACGGGTTGAGGATGATGGGCAACCCGTCCTTGCCTGAGCCGATGATGACGATCTTGCTGTTGTTCGAGTGCGCCAGCTGGAGAGTGGCATCAATGCCTTTCCAGCGAAGATAGGCGTCGGTTATGCCGTCGCTTACGATTCTCTGGAACTCCTGGATACCGCGCGCCTCAATGGCCTTGCGCTCGCTTTCCTTGCGCTCCCTGTCCAGACGGAAATTGTATTCCAGATTGACGTGAAATTGCTCTTCCTTGCGCTCTATCGCTGCCTGGACAAGGTGGGGGAGGGTGACGCTGCGGAACAGTACGTCCTGGAGGTTCACGATGGGCTCCGAGGCTTCCGGCAGTGGCGGAAGGTGCCGGGCTTTGCGTTCTTCGCTTTCGCTGGAGAGGACATCTCGTGTCACCTGCACCAGCTGTTCCCGCGCGACAGCAAGGATCGCCTTTTCCACGTCCTCGCGGTTCGTGGAATAGAGATGAACGGGGGAGTATTTTGCCGCTTCAGCCCGGGCGATGGCCCCAATTTTCGGGATCAGCACCGTGTTCAGATAGTCAGGGCCGAGATACTTGTGCAGGAGCCCGATCAGCCTGCGGGAGATCCGGAAGCGGAATGTGATGTTGGCGCCGATGGCCAGGCCGTTGGCGGATATGATGTCGTAATCCTCGCTCACCCGTTGCATCCGCGCATCATACGGAATGATTCTGTTCCATGGCAGTGCCAGCCGGTTGCCTTCGCGGTAGAACCGGTCCGTCACCGTCCCGTCGTCGAACCGTTTCCAGAGCACGCCAACATAACCGGCGGGAATGGTGATCATGATGTTCGGGGCAAAGTAGGTCAGGATGAACGCCGCGATCATGAAGGCCACGGTTACGCCCGGCAGATTACGCGTCATGAAGTTTCTCAGGGCTGCCATGGCCGCATTTCCCTCACCAGCCTCTCACTGTGTTGCCCGACTCAGAGCGTCTGGTACGCGCGCCTGTGCCCGTCTGTGTGCGCCGGACTGACTCCCCGCCGTCACCTGTCGTCAGGGATGTTTCTGAATATATGTATGCTCAAGATTCCATATGCAACTTTTAGGTCGTAAATTTGAAGATAATAAATTTATTGGAGTTTTCTGGATGCCGTAGCCCGCTCTGGAAACGGGGATGGCCATCATTATTCCGGCCATTCATTCATCCTGCGACGCGGGAAGATCCACGAAGCGGCCTTCGACCATGTGCAGCCGGCGATCCGCGATGTCGAAATATTGATCGTCATGGGTGACGGCGATGACCGTCTTACCCTCCCGTTTCATCTCGGGCAGGATTTCGCGATAGAATTTGCGCCTGAATTGCGGATCCTGATCGGCGGCCCATTCGTCGAAAATATAGATCGAACGGTCCTCCAGCAGGCTGACCACCAGGGCCAGCCTTTTGCGCTGACCGGTCGAGAGATCGATCGTCGAGAATTCGCCGGAGATCAGCTGGGACTTGTCCTGGATCTCCATATGTTCCATCAGGCGCCGGGCCTTTGTGCCATCCCCGAGGTCGACGCCGTACAGGCGCTTGAAGAGATGAAAATCGCCGAAGATGATCGAGATCATGTTCCGGTACTCGTCGTAACTCTCCGGCCCGACCAGCCGGCGGTTGACCTCAAGGCTTCCCGAGACCGGGTAATAGAGTCCCGCGAGGATCTTGATCAGGGTCGATTTCCCGGAGCCATTGCCGCCGGTGATGAAAATCATCTCGCCCTTGCGGATTTTCAGGTCCACGGGCCCCATGACAAAGGGGGTATCGATCTTCGGGTCGTTGTAGTGAAAGCTGACCTGTTTCAGCTCAAGTGTCTTGAAGGAGGGGCCGAGGAGATTGGCCTGGTGCTCCTTTGACTTGCTGGCGGCTTCACTCAGGGTCTGGTCGAGACGCTCGATGTTTTCGGCGGCCGAATTGGCGTTCGCGAAGATTGCCATGAAGTTGACCAGAAAGCCGATCGGGCCGATCAGGAACAGGGTCGCCGTCGCGGTCTTGATGACGACCTCTGGATAGTTCGTGCTGACGCTTTGAAAGAACTTGCCCAATTGCGGGACCAGAAAAACCATGGCGGCGACTAGGAAATAGAACATCGTCTGGGACAGGATGAAGCTCTTGGCCACACCGGATTGGCTGTGTTTCTTTTTGTCGGTTGCCCGCTCGGAGATCTGCTCCAGATCGGCGAACAGGGCGTCACTGCGGGCCTTGTTGATCCGGACCTCCTTGAAGCCGCTCAGAAGATGGGTGAGGAGATCGAACAACCGGTTTTCCTCGGCGGCCGCTTCCTGAAGTTCGGCATTCAGACTCTTGAGATTTTTCGCATAGAACCAGGTCGCGGCCAGGGTGAAGGCCACGCAGACGGCGAACGCGACGCGCGAGAGCCAGGCGATATAGAGCAAGGTAAAGAGGGTCAGGATGGCGGATTGCGCCCCGACGACAAGGGATTGCGCCGCCTGGGACAGGGTCAGGGTATCTTTGTTGATACTGGAATAGATGAACGAACGCCCGATCCGTTCCAGGGGAATGAGGTCGGCTGTACGGATCTTCTCGATGAGGCGTATGCGGAGCTTGTGGATGATCTCTTCGACTTCCCGGGTCGAGGAGATCATCACCGTTCGCTGCGCGAGAACATAAATTCCGACAACCACAAGAAAGATCGACAGCTGATGGGTGCGCCGCTCGTCATCGAGTATGGCGGCATCGCTGGCCGCAAGGTTGATCACCGCAAGAACGAGAGCATTGGCGAGCCCCGATACCGCGGCAAGAAAGGCAAAGCTGAGCCAGGAGGCGCTCGATTCCAGTCGTATCAATTTGATCAGGTTCACAATTCATTTCCAGCGAGAGTTCTGCCCGGAGTCATCGCGTCGATCCTTGTCATGGGAGGGTGTCAGCCGGAATTAGACGCCGCTACCGATGGTGGTGCGGTGAGTTCGGTGTATGAGTGATGTGCTATTTATTGATGCAGTAATTTTAATTAATTCACTCATTGAGTGAATATATATATGTGCTCGGATTGTGCGTTTCAATCAGGAAACCACACAGTCATCCGCAAGATCTCAAATGCGGCGGGTGTGCTCGGCGGGGCATTTGGGTGGTATGGGATCATCCATGGGGAAGCAGCCGTTCGATATCGCAAACACGACGGCATGAGACCGGCCAACTATATCTGAGGACCCCAGCCGTATGGCAGCGATCCCTTTATGTCAGCGGGTCCGGATCAATGCATCCAGCATGGTGACTCCGGTGCCTTCTTCTCTGACCAGTACCGGATTTGCCTCGGCTTCCTCGATCCGTTCGTCCAGCGCGAGCAGGGAGAAGGCAGTAACCGCTTCGGCGAGGGCTTCGAGATCGCCTTTCGGACGTCCCCGGAACCCGCGCAACAGCGCGAAACCTTTGACTTCTTCGATCATCTCCCGAGCTGTCTCGATGCTCAGGGGCGCCGGGCGGACTGCGCTGTCCTTGTAGATTTCCGTCATCACGCCGCCCATGGCGACAGTGACAACCGGTCCGGCGACGGGATCGCGGGAGAGGCCGATCAGGGCTTCTCCGAGCCCGGTGCAGAGTTCCTGCACAAGCACGCCGGTGAGCCTGAAGCCCGGGCGATATTGTTCTGCCGAAGCCTGCATATCCGCTATCGCAGTAACAAGTTCGGCGCGGTTCTTGATGCCGACACGGATGGCGCCTGCCTCGGTCTTGTGCGGCAGGTCCGGGGAGACCAGTTTTGCGACGACGGGGAAGGCTACGGGAAAGGCTTCCGGGACCTCCTTGTCAGGGTCAAGCACGGTCTGGCCGGGCCCGGTAAGTCCGAGGCTGCGAAAGATGGCGCCGGCGGTTACTTCGTCCGCCATGCCGCCTGTCAGCGCATCGATCTGCTGGCGCGCGGCATCGGGCAGGCCGCCGGCAGGCGGAGAGGACGGAACGGCGCCCGTCATCAGCATGGCGATGGTTTCGGCGCAGCTTTCGACCGTGCGGAAGGTCGGCACGCCGCCGGCTTCGAGCAGGCGTATGCTGTCCGGCGCGTGCGGCAGCGGGAAGGCCAGTACCGGTGCGGCATCCGCCGGTGCCTCGGCGACGGCATCGGCAATGGGTTTGACCGCGAGTTCCGGGTCGAACTGGGCGGAAGAGCCGATCGCCACGATCAGCACGCCTGTTTCCGGGTCGTTGATCAAGGTGGAGACGGCTTCTTTCATCACCTCGTAGCGGGCGCCGGCGAGGGTGACATCGACCAGCTTGCCATGGCCGCACGGGATCTTGCGTTCGGCGAAATGGGCGCGGGTTGCGACGCTCGCTCCGGCGATGGTGACGCCGCGCGCGCTGAGCTGGTCCACCACCATGGCGCCGCCGCCGCCGGTCGTGGCGATTACGGTCGCGCTCTTCGGCCGGCCGGGCTTGAGGCGTGCTCTGAAGAGGGCGCCGGGGGCTTCAAGCAATGTCTCCAACTGGTCGGCCTTGCGGATGCCGAAGCTGCGCAGCAGCGCGTCGGCGGCTTCGGTCGAGCCGGTGAGGGCGCCGGTATGGGAGACCGAAAGCGCCTGGCCTTCTTCCGATTTTCCGATCATGTAGGCGACCACGGGCTTCTCCGCCGCGTGGGCCTTTGCTGCGAACCGGCCGAGGGCTTCCCTGTCACGGATGGTTTCCATGAAGAGCAGAAAACCGTCGATTTCCGGATAGTCGACCAGGATTTCGCCGATTGCGCCGATGCCCGACGCGGCTTCATTGCCGACCGAGACGAAAGTCGAGAAATCGATGCCGCGTGCCGCCCCCCGGCTGAGCAGGGTGCCGATGACGCTGCCGCTCTGGGAAATCACGGCGAGCCGGCCACGGCCAATTTCGGCGGCCCCGAAAGCTGCGTTCGTTGTCGCGGCAAAGCCGGAAGGCGTATGCACGACGCCCATGGAGTTCGGACCGATCAGCAGCATGCCCGCCTCCCGGGCGATGCGCTGAACCTCCGCCTGACGCCGTTCTCCTTCTTCCCCGGCCTCGGCAAAGCCGTCGGCGAGAATGGCGACAACCTTCACGCCCGCCGCCGCGCAATCCTCAAGCGCGGCGATGGCCGGGTCGGCATCGACCAGGATATAGGCGAAATCGACTTTCTCCGGGATGGCGCTGACCGATGGCCAGGCTTTCTCTCCCAATACGGTTTCGCGGGCGGGGTTTACCGGATAGATCCGGCCTGCATAGCCATGGCGGCGCAGGAAACGCATCGGGCGCGCGGTCAGCTTGCCCTCCGAGTTAGAGGCACCGATCAGGGCAATGGAGGCCGGAGAGACGAGAGCGCCAAGCAAGGTGTCGCGCATGGGTTTATTCCGATCAGGGCAGCAGGGGCAGGGTAACAGGGGCAGATCAGGGTCAGCAGGAACGGATGGTCCGGGAGTGGGTTCAATCATGCCGCGCCACCTGAAGCGATGACAAGCCGCTCTCCCGTCTGACAGAATCATCCTGCCAACTTTTCCTCATCACGGTAAAAGATTAGACAGACAGAACAGATGAGACGCTAAGGGAGACGAACAGGGTGGATTTACAGGCGTTGGTGAACGAGGCCTTTGCACGGCATCAGTCCGGGCGCCTGAAAGAGGCGGCGTTTCTCTATCGTAAAGTGCTCGCCGTGCATCCGCCGATCCCGCTTGTGTTGTCCCTTGCCGGTGACGCAGCGACGTCCGGCGGCCATCCGGCATCCGGTGCGGCCCTGCTGAAAAGGGCTCTCGTGCTTGAGCCGCGTAAAAGTTCGTTCCATCAGCTTCTGGCCTTTGCCGAGGCGTCCCGGGGAAATCTTGAACAGGCCGGGGAGCATTACGCTGCCGCCGTGAATTTCGATCCGCTGAATGTTTCGGCGATGAGCGACTGGGCTAACCTGGTGCGCTCCCGGCATCCGGACACGGCCCGGAGGCTGGCCCGTAAAACCATCCTGCTCAATCCGGAACTCCCCGGGCATCTGAAGCTGCTGGCGGAGATGACGGTCACGGGTGACCGGTTGGCCGGAGCGCGGCTGATGCGCCGGGTGACTTGCGGTAATCCGATGGATGCGGATGCTTGGAAAGCGCTCGGTCTGGTGGCGCAGGCGGATGAGGATAATGAGGCCGCCGATATTGCCCTGAAGCGCTCAATCCTGCTTGCACCGCGTGATGCGGTCGTCTGTGCCAGGCTGGGCGGCTCCTTGTCCCGGCAGGGTGCGCACCGGGAGGCACTGCTGCTGTTGCGCCTGTGCGTGATGCTGGATCTGGCGCGGGCGGACAGTTGGCTTGCCTATGCAGGCGCGCTGCATGCGGAGGGTCAGTCAACTGCTGCTGAAACCGTGTTCCGGAGATCCCTGGCTCTGGAGCCGGCAGGGTTGTTCGCACTCCAAAGCCATCTGGTGATTCTGGCCAAGGAGGGTGTGCCTGCCGACCGGATCCGGGCCGGGTATCGCCGGGTTCTGCGCGCCGATCCGAAAGACGCCCGGAGCTGGGCTAATTTCAGCAAATTCCTGCTCGATCAAGGCGCATATTATGCGGCCGCCAAAGCGATCAAGAGCGCGCTTGTCACTGGCGGCCCGGACCGGGACATGCTCGTCGGGCTGGCCAATGCGTACCGGCAATCGCGGCAGCACCCGCTGGCTGAGCGTTCTCTGCGCTGGGCCCGTTCAGCCTTTCCGGAAGACCGGACGATCCAGTCCGGTCTCCTCATGGGGCATAATTATGAAACTGGTGTTTCCGCGCGGTCTCTCTATCTGGATCACAGGGCATGGGCGGAGAACTGGGCGCCGGCCGAGGAGCCGCTGGACTATGATGTGGACCGGACGGCCGAGCGCCGGATTCATCTCGGCTTCGTCTCCCCCGACCTGAAGCGGCATCCGGTGGGGTTTTTCCTGCTGCCGGTACTGAAGCATCTCACACGTAAGCAGTTTCGGATCTCGGTCTATTCCGATGCCGGGAAGGGCGATCTGTTCACGCAGGAGATCCGCGGTCACGCGGATCACTGGTTTGACGCAACGGGGCAAACCGACGACGTCCTGCGGGAACGGATACAGGAAGACAGGGTCGATATCCTGTTCGATCTTGCCGGTCATTCGGCCTCCAACCGTATGGGGCTGTTCGCCAGACGTGCCGCCCCCCTGCAGATGAGCTGGATGGGGTATGTCGGCACCACCGGTCTCGATGCCATGGATTATCTCGTGACCGACCGGTTCCAGACCCTGCCGGGAACCGAGGAGTTTTATTCCGAGCGCTGGCTGGTCCTGCCGGACGATTATATCTGCTTCCTGGCTGCCCCGACATCGCCGCCGGTCGTGCCGAGCCCTGTGCTCGCCAACGGCTTCATCACCTTCGGCAGCTTCAATAATCCGGCGAAGCTGACTGACGAAACACTGGATCTCTGGGCCGGGGTTCTTGCGGCCGTCCCGCAATCGCGGCTGCTGCTCGCCTATCGCGGCTTTGACGATCCCGGAATTCAGGAGGATGTCCGGGCCCGTCTGGGGGCGTCCGGAATTGCGTCGGACCGGGTGGAGTTCAGGACCTTCACTTATCACGAGGAATTTCTCGGCGGATACGGGCTGATGGATATCGCCCTCGATACGATGCCCTATTCCGGCGGGCTGACAACGTGCGAGGCGCTCTGGATGGGTGTCCCCGTCATCTCTCTTGCGGCGCAGAGTCATTTCGCGGGACGGCACTCACTCAGTCATCTGAGCAATGCCGGTTTTCCTGAATGGACAGTGGAGAATGCAGAGGACTTCGTTGCAAGAGCCATTGATCTGGCATCGGACGTTCAACATCTGGGCGAAACCCGCAAGACTCTGCGCCAGCGGGTCGCCGCATCGCCATTATGCGATCAGGAACGCTATGCGCGCGGTGTTGAAGCGCGGCTTGTCGAGGCATGGGCGGATTATTGCCAAAAACCTTGATGCTGAGTCCGGATCGTGAACTCCTTGAGGTTGGGTGGGTTTCGCCCGGTGGAGATGCCGGTGTTAATCGTTCATTCAGGATTACGGGATATCTCTGGGCATGCTGAAATGACGGTTCTTTTGTCGATTTTAGAGAGTCAGGGGAAATCGCGCCGTGCATACAAGCGTGCGGCGCGCTGGTGACGGAATGTCCGACGACGACGTGAATATTCTCGAGTTTCTCGTGGAAGACGACGACGTGCCAGGCCTTCGTGCCGAGCCGTGGAAAGTGCTCATCGTTGATGACGACCGCGATGTGGCGGCGACGACGATCCTTGTGCTGCGTGATGTAGAGGTCGAGGGCAGACCGCTTGATCTGCTTTCTGCCTACTCTGCCGAGGAAGCCAAACAGATATTGTCCGAGCATCCCGATATCGGCCTCGCGTTGATCGATGTGGTCATGGAAACGCCGAATGCCGGTCTTGAGCTGATCCATCATATTCGCCACGAGATGAGGAACAAGCTGATCCGGTTGGTCGTGCGTACCGGCCAGCCGGGACATGCGCCGGAACAGAGCGTCATCATCGATTACGATATCAGCGACTATAAAGAGAAGACCGAGCTCAGCGCCCAGAAGCTTTTCTCGCTCGCTTATGCGGCATTGCGCTCTTATCAGCAGTTTCTCGCGATGGAGCAGAACCGGCGCGGCCTCATAAAAGTGCTCCAGATGTCCACGGCCCTGTTCGAGAAACCGGATCTGGCGGAATTTGCCGACGGCATCCTCGAGAACCTCGATGTCATCGCGAACATGAACCGGACCCGGCGTGAGAAATTCGGGGCGCGTGGCGTTCTTGCGGTGGCGGACAGCAAGAACGCGGAGGCGAAGGATTTCGAAATCATTGCCGGAAAGCGCCGCCGTGACGACCCCCGAAAGCTGGCTGACCTGCCGCTTGATGCGGATGCCAATAAACTGGTTGGAGAGCTGGCTGGCCGTGGTCCGGGAATTCATATCGGCCGGACCGAAAATGCGCTGCTGACGGGGGTTGTCGGACGAAACGGGCAAACCAGCCTGCTTTACATGCCCGAGCTGCAGGGATTGAGCGGATCGGACGCCCAGATTGTCGATGTCTTCGTTTCCCAGGTTCTCACGGCCTTCGACAATATCCGGCTGCATGATCAAACCGAGCGTGCGCAGCGCGAAATCGTGCTGCGGCTGGGGGAGGCCGTTGAAACCCGGTCCGGTGAAACCGGGCGTCATGTCTCCCGGGTGGCACTCTATGCCCGTGAAATTGCGGACAAGCTGGGCTTCAGCCGGTCGGATTCCGAGCTGCTTTTTCGCGCGGCGCCCTTGCACGACATAGGCAAGATCGGCATCCCGGATGCAATTCTTTGCAAGCCTGGAAAGCTCGACCCGGAAGAGTGGCGGGTGATGCAGGAGCACACGACCATCGGCTACGAAATGCTCCGGTCGTCGGACATGCCTATCCTGAAGCTGGCGGCACGCATCGCGCTTGAGCATCACGAAAAATGGGCTGGTGGCGGGTATCCGCACAATCTCAAGGCCGAGGAAATTTCGATCGAAGGGCGCATTATCGGGCTTGTCGATGTCTTCGATGCGCTGACCTCGGACCGGGTCTACAAAAAAGCATGGTCAGTAGAAGATGCCGTGCAGCTCATTCGGGAAGAAAGCGGCCGTCACTTCGATCCAATGGTCGTCGATACTTTTCTGAAGAAGTTGTCCATCATGATCGACATCAGAATGAGCAATGCTGATTAGTCTTCCGTGTAAGGGCCTCCCGGCCACGAACATGGCGCACTGTCTAAGTATCAGATTGCCAAAAACGAAAGTATAATGCACCTTCATAAGAAGGTGTGCACTATGTTGCATGTACTTGTTGTGGCATGGTTGCCGCATCATTCTGGGAGGCTTGTGCAATGTTTAGAAGAATAACGACCCTTGCGGCACTGGGAGCATTACTGGCAGCTCCGGCGATGGCAGCCGACAAGGTCAAAATCGGTTTCGTCACCACCATCACAACGCCCGCTGGCGTTATCGGCCAGGACATGGTCGATGCGGTTAATCTGGCGATGGAAGATATCGGCGGCAAGATGGCCGGCCTTGATGTGGAACTCATCATCGAGGATGACGGCTTCAAACCTCCGGTCGGCAAGCAGAAGGTCGACAAGCTGGTGAAGAAGGATGAAGTCGATTTCATCGGCGGTTTCATCTGGTCCCACGTGCTGCTGGCCTCGAAAAAGTCAGCGCTCGATTCAGGCACCTTTCTGATCAGCTCGAATGCCGGCCCGTCTCAGCTTGCCGGTGAGCAGTGCGACAAGAATTTCTTCTCCACCTCCTGGCAGAACGACCAGACGCCGATGGCAATGGGCGAGGTCCTGAACCAGAACGGCGTCAAGTCGGTCTATATCATGGCGCCGAACTATGCCGCCGGTAAGAACATGATCGCCGGTGTCGAGCGGACCTTCAAAGGCAAGGTCGCCGGGCGCGATCTGACCAAATGGGGCAAGGACGCGCAGCTCGACTTCTCGGCTGAGCTGGCGAAGGCGAAAGCCTCCGGTGCCGAGGCTCTGTGGGTGTTCTATCCGGGCAAGGCCGGCGGTGCGCTGATCAAGCAGTACGAGCAGGCCGGCCTGCAGGATACGCTGCCGCTCTATACCGTCTTCACCGTTGACTCGATTGCCCTGCCGAAGCTGCAGGAAGGCAACCTCAAGGGCGTTCTCGGCTCCCGCAATACCCAGCATTGGGGACCGGATCTGGACAACCCGCAGAACAAGAAGTTCGTCGAAGGCTTCAAGAAGAAGTATGGCCATTATCCGTCCTTCTACGCAGCCCAGTCCTACGACACGATCTTCCTGATCAAGAGCGCGGTCGAAGCGGTGAACGGCGATCTGTCGAACAAGGACGGCATGCGTGCCGCCATGGAAAAGGCGGACTTCCCGTCAACACGCGGCAAATTCACCTTCGGCAACAACCACTTCCCGATCCAGAACTTCTATCTGCGTGAAGTTGTTGCGGATGCCGATGGTGTCTGGACGACCAAGATCGTCAGCACGGTCATGGAAAACCACCAGGACCCGTACGCAGCCGAATGCAAAATGTGATCATCCTGTTGGGATGACGGGGAATCGGCGGGGCTGAAGCTCCGCCGGTTTCGGTTTTCGCCTTTGGCGCAAAAATAAAGTTCAAGTGGGGCTGCTGGGTGGACTGGGGACTCTTTACAATTCAGATGCTGAACGGGGTGCAGCTTGGCGTGCTCCTGTTCCTGCTCGCCGCGGGCCTGACGCTGGTCTTCGGCATCATGGACTTCGTGAATCTGGCGCATGGCTCGCTTTACATGATGGGCGCCTATTTCTGCGCGACCCTGGTGCAAGTCACGGATTCCTTCATCCTTGGTGTCATCCTGGCGCTGCCACTGACAGCCTTGCTGGGCTGGATCGTCGAGCTGATCGTCGTCAGGGCGCTCTACACGCATGACCATCTGGATCATGTGCTGGCGACCTTCGGGATGATCCTGTGCTTCGATACGGCCGTGGATTTCATATGGGGGCCGACCGGCATGGCTATTCCGCTGCCGGAATTCCTCGACAGTCATATCGACCTCTTCGGTGGCCACACATTCCCGGTCTTCCGGATATTGATCATCGGCACCGGGCTTGCGGTTGCCGGGTTCCTCTATGTCATGGTGACGCATACCAAGATCGGCATGCTGATCCGGGCGGGTGCTTCGAACCGGACCATGGTGATGGCGCTCGGGGTTGATATCGGCAAACTGTTCGCGCTGGTCTTTGCCGTTGGTGCCGCGCTTGCGGGGCTGGCGGGCATGCTGATCGCGCCGATCACGGAAGCAAGCATCGGCATGGGCAACGAGATCATCATCGTCGCCTTCGTCGTCATCATCATTGGCGGTATCGGCTCGATCAAGGGCGCCTTCGTGGCCGCCATGCTGGTCGGCATGATCGACACGATGGGGCGGTCCTTCCTCGATCAGTTGCTGAAAGTTTTCATGTCGTCCGAGAGCGCCGAGACATCGGCGCCCGCCCTGTCCGCAATGGCGATCTATATCCTGATGGCCATGGTGCTGGCCATCCGGCCCCAGGGCCTGTTCCCGCCGAAGGTGCGTTGAGCCATGACATCCTTGTTCAGAACGGGCCTTCCGGCCTTTGTCATGGTCGTGGGGCTCGGGTTCCTGGCCCTGCTGCCGCTGCTCGCGGAATGGGTCGACAATATCTTCCTGATCGACCTGTTCATGCGCCTGATGATCCTCAGCATCGCCGCGGTCGGTCTCAATCTGATCCTCGGCTATGGCGGGATGGTCAGTTTCGGCCATGCGGCCTATCTGGTGATCGGCGCCTATGCTGTCGGTATCCCGGCCTATTACGATATCTATAATGGCTTCCTGCAATTCGCCATCGCCATTCTGGCGGCGGCGGCTGTTGCACTGGTAACCGGCGCCATCGCGCTGCGCACCAAGGGTGTCTATTTCATCATGATCACCATGGCCTTCGCGCAGATGGTGTACTTCACCTTCGTCTCGATCGAGGAATATGGCGCTGACGACGGTCTGACCATCAACATGCGCAGCGAGTTCGCCGGCCTGCTCGATATCGAGGACAATTTCACCCTCTATTATTTCGTGCTGGCCTCGCTGGTCGCGGTGCTCGCGCTGGTCTACCGGATCGTGCATTCCCGCTTCGGCATGGTGATCTCCGGCGCCAAGGGGAACGAGCGGCGGATGCAGGCCATCGGCTTTCCGACCTACCGGTATCGTCTCGCCTGCTATGTCATCTCCGGCGCGATCTGCGGCTATGCGGGCGCGCTGCTCGGTAACTTCACAAACTTCATCACGCCGGAAATGGGCGACTGGGTGCATTCCGGCGAGCTGATCTTCATGGTCGTGCTCGGCGGTGCCGGAAGCCTGTTCGGGCCGGTACTCGGCACGGCGGTCTTCATCCTGCTGGAGGAATATCTCTCCCGCCTGACCCAGTATTGGCACTTTCCCTTCGGCGCCATGCTGATCCTAGTGGTGATCTTCACCCGGGGCGGCATTAACGGGATGTTCCGCTGGCTCGGTGCGAAATCCGGCATCGGAGGACGGTCATGAGCGGCGCGTTTCTCGAGGTTCGAAACCTCTACAAGAGCTATGGCGGAATCGCTGCGACGGATCATGTCGATCTTGATGTCCGGAAGTCGGAACTGCATGCGATCATCGGCCCGAATGGTGCCGGCAAGACCACGTTGATCGCGCAATTGTCCGGCGAGATCGACCCGGATGGGGGCACGATTCGCTTCGACGGGCGGGACATGACGAACACGCCCGCCTACAGGCGTTCGCTGCGGGGGCTTGCCCGGTCTTTCCAGATCACCAGCCTGATGCTGGGCATGACCGTGCTTGAGAATGTCGCGCTCGCTGTTCAGGCCCACGCAGGCCATTCCTTCCGGTTCTGGCGGGCGGCCCGGAAGGACCCGGCGCTGACGGAACCGGCGATGGCCGCGCTTGAGGCTGTCGGGCTTCAGGACAGGGCGAACGATATCGCCCAGGCCATGTCCCATGGCGAGCATCGCCAGCTCGAGATCGCCATGGCTCTGGCGACGAACCCGGTCCTGCTGTTGCTCGACGAGCCGATGGCGGGGATGGGGGTGGAGGAATCCCAGCGCATGGTCGAGATCCTGCGCAGCCTGAAAGGCGAGAAGACCATGCTCCTGATCGAACACGACATGGACGCGGTCTTCGCGCTGGCGGACCGGATTTCGGTGCTGGTCTATGGCCGTGTGATCGCGACCGGGACACCCGAGGAAATTCGCGGCGACGAAGCCGTGCGCCGGGCCTATCTCGGCGATGAGGTGGCGTGATGCTGAGAATTGAAGAAATCGAGACATTCTACGGTGCCAGTCAGGCCCTGTTCGGAATGACCATGAAAATCGGCTCGAACGAGGTCGTGACGCTCATGGGCCGTAACGGCATGGGCAAGACCACGACCGTGAATTCGATCATGGGCATCGTGCGGCCTGCTTCGGGCCGTATCGTCTTCGAGGCGGACGACATAACCCGTGCACCCGCATACCGGATCGCCCGATACGGCATCGGGCTGGTGCCGGAAGGCCGCCAGGTTTTTCCTAACCTCAGTGTGCGCGAGAACCTCGTGGCGACCGCGGCGAACCGGTTCAATTCCCGCGACCCATGGACGGTCGAGCGCGTGCTGGCCATGTTCCCCGAACTGGAAGTCCGGATGACCTCGATGGCGAACCTGCTATCGGGCGGTGAGCAGCAGATGCTCGCCATCGGCCGGGCGCTGATGACCAACCCGAAACTGCTGATCCTCGACGAGGCGACCGAGGGTCTGGCCCCGCTGATCCGTCAGGAGATCTGGAGCTGTCTGGAGCGCTTGAAGAAGGCCGGCCAGGCGATCCTTGTCATCGACAAGAATATCGACGATCTGAAGCGGATCGCAGACCGGCATTATGTGGTCGAAAAGGGTCAGGTCGTCTGGACGGGCACGACGGCTGAGCTTGATGAGAACGCGGCGTTGATCCAGGAAAAGCTCGGCGTTTAAGCGATCTCTTCAATCGTTCTCCCGGACTTGATCCGGGACCTTTGTGATCACAAGGCTCGCCTCACGTCGAAAGGTCCCGGATCAAGTCCGGGAAAACATTTATCTATAGAGGCCGTTTCACGCCCTCTTCCGGATTCCCGCTTCCTGGAACATCGGCACCAGAATATCCACCAGCTCCGTGATCATCGCGTCCGTGTGGCGCGGCGTTGGGGTGAAGCGCAGGCGCTCCGTTCCCGTGTCCACGGTCGGGTAGTTGATCGCGGTCACGTAGATATTGTGATCGTACAAAAGCCGGTTGGAGAATTCCCGGGCCTTGGCCGCGTCGCCGACGAGCAGCGGCACGATGTGGCTTTCCGACGGCATCACCGGCAAGCCCGCATTGGCGAAGGCTTCCTTCAGGCGGGCAGCCTGCTGCTGCTGCATTGCCCGTTCCTGGCCGCTTTCCTTCAGGTGCCGGATGCTCGCGGTGGCCGCGGCGGCGACCATGGGGGGAAGGGATGTGGTGAAGATGAAGCCGGGCGCGACGCTGCGGATATAGTCCAGCACATGGGCCGGGCCGGCGAGGTAGCCGCCATGCACGCCGATGGCTTTGCCGAGCGTGCCCTCGATCAGGTCGACCTTGTCCAGCACCCCGTCCCGTTCGGCGATGCCGGCGCCGCGCGGCCCATACATACCGACCGCATGCACCTCGTCGAGATAGGTGATCGCGTTGAATTCATGCGCGAGATCGCAGATCTCCTCAATCAGGCCGATATCGCCATCCATTGAATAGACGCTCTCGAAGGCGACCATCTTATGGCTTTCGGGATCGGCGGCTTCCAGCAGGGCGCGCAGATGCGCAAGGTCGTTATGCCGGAAGATATGCTTGCGGGCCTTGCCCTTGCGGATGCCCTGGATCATCGAGGCATGGTTCTTCTGGTCGGAGAACACATCCATGTTCGGAGAGGCGCTGAGCAGGGTCGAAAGGCTTGCCTCGTTGGCGATATAGCCGGAGGTGAAGAGCAGGGCGGCTTCCTTACGGTGCCAGTCCGCCAGCTCGTCCTCAAGCGCGACATGGTAATGGCTGGTGCCGGAGATATTCCGGGTACCGCCGGCGCCGACGCCGGTCTGCTCCACCGCTTCGTGCACGGCACCGCGCAGCACATCGCTCTGCCCCATTGCCAGGTAATCGTTCGAGCACCAGACCAGAACCTGTTCCACGCGGCCGTCCCGGTGATGCTTGTAGTAGGGAAACTTGTCCGCCTGCTTTTCCAGATCGGCGAACACGCGATAGCGGTCCTCGGCCTTGATCCGGTTCAGCTCGTCGCGGCAGATATCGAAGAGGTTCACAGCCTCTCTCCCGGTTTTGTACGGCTTCATTCTGGCGCATTTTTCGACCGATATTAATGATCCAGGTCAAACTGTACGCTCATGGCTTGACTGATATACCGGATTCTGGCTACTTTTCGCGCGATATGTTGACGCACACACACCTCGGCTTCGCGCTACGACTTAGGATCCCGGCTCTTTAGAGAGTCCGGGTCACGTCGCTCGTCTATGCTTGAGCCGTGCTGATGCGTTGCCGATGGATCACCATCCCGCTTCACACAATCGAACAGAGACTCTTCTCCGTCGGCCTTTTTGAGGGCACGGTTCGAAGGACGCGCGCATTCAGGAATAGAATTTGAATGTTGAAAAACGGGCTGGCGCCCACGGGAAAATGCGCCGCCCAAGGGAGTTGAAGTGATGAATCACATGCCGATCGAAAAATACCGCGCCTATGCCCGGGTCGATCTGCCGGACCGGACATGGCCCTCGAAGATCATCGACAAGGCACCGATCTGGTGCAGCGTCGATCTGCGGGACGGTAATCAGGCGCTGGTCGATCCGATGGACAGCGCGCGCAAGCATCGGATGTTCAAGACGCTGGTCGAGATGGGCTTCAAGGAAATCGAAGTCGGCTTCCCGAGCGCGTCCGATACTGATTTCAATTTTGTCCGCGAGATCATCGAGGGCGGCCTGATCCCCGACGATGTAACGATCCAGGTGCTGACCCAGGCTCGCGAGCATCTGATCGAGCGGACCATCGAAAGCCTGATGGGCGCCAAGAGCGCCATTGTCCATCTCTATAACTCGACCTCCGAGCTGCAGCGCCGTGTGGTGTTCAATGCGGACCAGGAAGGGGTCAAGAAAATCGCCGTCGAAGGCGCGATCATGGTCAAGGACCGGCTGGCCCGGCTGGAAGAGGCGGGCACCCGGGTGCGGCTGCAATATTCCCCGGAAAGCTTCACCGGCACCGAGCTCGACTATGCGCTGGAAGTCTGCGAGGCGGTGATGGATGTCTGGCAGCCGACGCCGGAAAATCCGGTGATCATCAATCTGCCATCCACGGTCGAGATGTCGACCCCGAACATCTATGCGGACCAGATCGAATGGATGCACCGGCATTTCACCCGGCGGGATTCCATCATCCTGTCCGTCCACCCGCATAATGACCGGGGCACCGGCATCGCGGCGACGGAAATGGCGGTCATGGCCGGTGCCGACCGGGTGGAAGGCACCCTGTTCGGCAATGGCGAGCGGACCGGCAATGTCGATCTGGTGACCCTCGGCCTGAACCTGTTCACTCAGGGCGTCGATCCGGAGCTGGATTTCTCCAACATCAACGGCCTGATGGAGACGGCGGAATATTGCAACCAGCTGCCGATCCACCCGCGCCACCCCTACGCGGGCGAACTGGTGCACACGGCCTTTTCCGGCTCGCACCAGGACGCGATCAACAAGGGCATGCAGGCGATCCGCAAGGCGAACGATCCGCATTGGGAAGTGCCGTATCTGCCGATCGATCCGCAGGATATCGGCCGGGATTACGAAGCCATCATCCGGGTGAACAGCCAGTCCGGCAAAGGCGGGGTGGCCTATCTGCTCGAAACGGATCACGCGATCAAACTGCCGAAGGCGGCGCAGGCCCATTTCAGCCAGGCGATCCAGAAGATCACCGACGCCACCGGCAAGGAGATCAACAGCGAGACCATCTGGTCGACCTTTGCCTCCGAGTTCATCGAGCAGCCGGACGCACCGTTCAAGCTGGTGTCCTTCTCCTCCAGGTCTCTGGAAGGCTCGAACGAGCGCGAGCACATCACGGCGGTGGTGAAGCACAAGGGTAAGGATCAGGTGGTCGAAGCCGAGGGTAACGGGCCAATCTCGGCCTTCGTGAACGGCCTCCGCAATACGTTCGGCCTGAACTTCCGGCTAAAGGACTATACCGAGCATACCCGTTCGGTCGGCTCCCGGGCCGAGGCGGCGGCCTATATCGAGCTGAACGTGCCGGATGCGAATGGCCGCAGCGTCTTCGGTGTCGGTATCGATACCTCGATCACCATGGCGCCGATCCGGGCGGTGATGAGCGCGGTCAACCGGATCTAGGTACAGGCGGACAGTCTTCAGCGGCGCGGTCATGCATTTGGCCGCGCCGTTTTGATTCAAGAGCCTGCAGTCAAACTTGGCAGGAGACGGTTTGCTCCCTGACCTCATGCCGCCATATGATGAGGCATTGGCGCGGTCCTGCCGCGTTGCGTCTTGACCGGAGAGTCAACTGGATCCGCAACTTGAAATACGCCGCTACGAGTGGTGCGAAGTGCCGAGGCAAATCAGTAACGGGCATATGGTGGTGGCGATCGGCGATGTGCATGGTCGGGCCGATCTGCTGACGGGACTTTACGAGGCACTGGCCGAGGACATCGCCCGGCTGAAGCCGGAGCGGGTGACGGCCATCCTGCTCGGCGACCTGATCGACCGGGGGCCGGACAGCCTGGAAGTGCTCGGCCTCGCGCTGGGCGGCCTGAGCGCTTTCACGAAAAGACCGGTCGAGGATATCTGCCTCCTTGGCAATCACGATTACTGGCTGCGGCAGGCGGTGGACGGCACTCTGGAGGATGACGACCTCCGGTTCTGGGGCGCCAATGGTGGCGAGGAAACCTGGCGCAGTCTCGGCATCAGCCGGCTGGTCGGTGCCCGCGACATGATCATGCAGACCCGGCGCCGTTTGCCGGAACCGGTGCTGGATTTCATCAAATCCATGTCGGTCACCTACCGGGTCGATGATTACCTGTTTGTCCATGCCGGGATCGACCCGCGCCAGCCGCTCAACGCGCAAACCCTGAAGACGCTCTGCTGGATACGCGATCCGTTCCTCAATCCGGAGGTCTGGCCGTTCGAGCTGACCGTCGTGCATGGCCACACGGTCGAGTGGAACCATG
>NZ_CAXBDC010000032.1:0-42855 GCF_963974195.1 uncultured Nisaea sp. | reverse complement strand
ACAAGACCCAGGTCTTCGTCTATCACGAGGGCGATTATTACCGCACCCGGCTGACCCACAGCCTTGAGGTGGCGCAGATTGCCCGTTCCATCAGCCGCTCCCTTGGCCTGAACGAGGATCTGGCGGAAGCCTTGGCTCTGGCGCACGATCTTGGCCACACCCCGTTCGGCCATGCTGGCGAGGATGCCCTGCACGCCGTGATGGCGCCTTATGGCGGCTTCGATCACAATGTACAGACGGTTCGGGTTCTGACCCTGCTGGAACAGCGCTACGCGGCGTTTGATGGCCTTAACCCGACATGGGAAACCCTCGAGGGGATCATCAAGCATAACGGTCCGCTGACGGATCGGGATGGCAACGGTGACGTACCCCCGATCATTACCGAACTCGACTCGAAACTTTCATTGCAGTTAGGTGGTTTTGCCAGTGCGGAAGCCCAGATAGCGGCGCTTTCCGACGATATCGCCTATCACGCGCATGATATTGACGACGCGCTGCATGCAGATCTTTTCGAAATCGAAATGATGCTCGATGTGCCGCTTATCGGCCCCATCGTTTCGGAAGTGATGGACAGTTACGGCACGCTCTCCCGTTCCAAGATGGCGCAGGAGATCGTCCGCCGTCTGATCGGCGCCATGGTCGAGGATCTGTTGGGTGAAAGCAGGCGGAGACTGGCGGAACACAGCCCGAACTCGGCCGATGATGTGCGCGGCGCTCCGGTTCCGCTGATCTCTTTTTCTGCCGGGATGGAAGAACAGAATCGCACATTGAAAGCATTTCTGTTCCACAACATGTATCGTCATTACAAAGTCAATCGCATGGCCAGCAAGGCCCGGCGTGTGGTTACGGAAATGTTCGAATTGCTGATGGCGGAGCCCAATTGTCTCCCGGCGCAATGGCAGCGCACCGGCAACGATCAGCCGGGCCAGATTGACGATACGAAACAGGCGCGCCTTGTCGCCGACTATATCGCAGGCATGACCGACCGCTTCGCGGTGATTGAGCATGCCCGTCTCTTTGATCTAAATGCGAAGACTTAAATGAACGTTTTCAGGTACTTTCAAAATAAACTTGATGCAGAACTAGAGGCTTTGTCCAGCGAAGGGGCACTACCTTCCGGCATGGATATCAGCCGCGCGAGCGTCGAGCCCCCGCGCGATCCAAGCCATGGCGACATTGCCACGAACGCCGCGATGGTGCTGGCCAAGCCCGCGAAAATGAAGCCGCGCGACATTGCCGAGTTGCTGATCGTGAAGATGCGCGGCTGGGAAGAGGTGAGCGAGGCAGAAATCGCCGGACCCGGTTTCATCAATCTGCGGATCGTCGACGGCTTCTGGCGCAATGCCATTGCCGGGCTGCTCAAGGATGGCGTGTCTTACGGCCAGTCGGATGTCGGTGCGGGCAAGAAGGTGATGGTGGAATACGTCTCTGCCAACCCGACGGGTCCGCTGCACGCGGCCCATGCCCGTGGCGCCGTGGTCGGCGACGCGCTGGCTGCATTGCTCGCCAAGGCCGGTTTCGACGTGACCCGGGAATATTACATCAACGATGCCGGTGCCCAGGTCGATACGCTCGCCCGCTCTGCCCATCTCCGTTACCGGGAAGCGCTGGGTGAGGATATCGGAACCATTCCGGAAGGCTTCTATCCGGGTGAATATCTGAAAGAGGTCGGCGAAGCGCTGGCAGCGCGCGATGGTAAAAAATGGCTGGATGAGCCGGAAGAGATCTGGCTGCCGGAAATCCGGGCATTCGCCATTGCGCAGCAACTTGCGGGGATCAAGGACGATCTCGGGCTGCTTGGCGTTGATATGGAGATCTACAGCTCCGAAAAGGCATTGGTTGATGCCGGAGCCGTCGACGCCGTGATGCGGACGCTGGAAGAGCGCGACCTGCTCTATACCGGTGTGCTGCAGCCGCCAAAAGGCAAGACGCCTGACGATTGGGAGCCGCGCCCGCAACGCCTGTTCAAGGCGATGCAGTTCGGTGACGATGTCGATCGTCCTATCCAGAAATCGGATGGGAGCTGGACTTATTTCGCCAACGACGTGGCTTATCACCTCGACAAGTATAATCGCGGTTTCACCGAGATGATCGATGTCTGGGGGGCGGATCACGGCGGTTACGTGAAGCGCATGAAGGCCGCGGTTAAGGCGGTGACGGGCGGCGAGGGCGCGCTTGATGTGAAGCTCTGCCAGCTCGTGCATCTGATGGATGGCGGCAAACCGGTGAAGATGTCGAAACGGGCGGGAACGTTCGTGACCCTGCGCGATGTCATCGATTCGGTCGGTAAGGACGTCTTGCGCTTCATCATGCTGACCCGGCGGAACGACCAGACCCTCGACTTCGATTTCAAGAAGGTCACGGAGCAGAGCCGGGAAAACCCTGTTTTCTATGTGCAATATGCCCATGCGCGCTGCCATTCAGTGTTGCGTCATGCCGCTGAAGCGCTTGATGGTGCGGATCTTTCCGACGCAGGGCTGGCCCCGGTAGTGCTGGACGGCTTGACCGATCCGGCCGAGCTTGGTCTCATGAAACTGTTACTCGGATGGCCTCGCACGGTCGAAGGCGCCGCTGAAGCGCATGAACCGCACCGGATCGCCTTTTATCTCGGCGAGGTCGCCGCTGGTTTCCACGGATTGTGGAACAAGGGCAAGGAAGACACGACTTTGAGGTTCCTGGTCGATAATGATCCCGAGTTGACGATGGCCCGGCTCGCGCTGGTCCGGGCAACGCAGACGGTCATTGCCTCCGGCCTCTCGGTCATCGGGGTTGAACCCGTGGAGGAGCTGCGCGCATGAGCTTGCATTCGGGAGCACCGGAACGGCCGCGGATGATCGAGGAAGAGGACCGCCCCGGCCCGCCGCCGCTGATGTCCGAAGAAAAGAACAAGGGCAGGGGATTGACCATCCTTGCCGCGACGCTTGCCGTTGCCGCCTTCGCCGGTGTTGTCTGGTACGCCTATGACCAGGGACGCCGCATCGGCAGTGAAACCGCTGCCCCGCTGATCAAGGCGGGGACGGAGCCAACGAAGGTCCGGCCGGTTTCCCCGGGGGGGATGGAAGTTCCGCACCAGGACAAGCTGGTGCTTGACGATCTCGGCTCTGGCCGTGGGGCGCAGAACGGGCAAAACCGGGTCGAGAGGCTGCTGCCGCCTCCGGAAACGCCTTTGCCGCCGCCAGAGCCATTGAATATTCCGGCAAATAATTCTGCAGAAGCTCCGGCCCCAACACCGGCTCCGAGCGCCTCTGCGGAAACACCGCCGGCACCTCAGACCGGATCAACGGCAACCGCTGCCATCCCGCCGGCTAAAAAACCGGAAGAGACTGTGAGCAAAGCTCTGGTCCCGCCGCCGCCACCAGCCGTACCGCCGGCCAAGGCGGAAGAGCCAGCACCGGCGCCGAAAGTTGCGGCGCCTGCAGCACCAAAACCGGCCCCGGAACCGGCCCCAGCGCCCGCTCCGGCCCCGAAGGCTGTGGCGAGTGGGGGCTTCAACATTCAGATAGCGGCCCTTCGCACCGAAGATGCGGCGGAAAAAGAATGGAAGCGCGTCCAGGCCGGGAACAGCTCCCTTCTTAACGGACTTAGCCCGACCTATCAGCGGGTGACCACTTCCAATGGCGTGTTTTTCCGTGTCCAGGGCGGCCCGTTGACCGAAAGCGCGGCACGGGATGCCTGTGCCGCCTTGAAGGCAAAGGGCCAGGCCTGCCTCGTGGTGAAACGCTAAAACGGGAAACGCCAATGCGCGCCCTGATCCTTGGCTGTGCCGGACCGGAACTGAACCGGGCCGAGCGGCAGTTTTTCATTGATACCGATCCTTTCGGTTTCATCCTGTTCCAGCGCAATTGCGAAAGCCCCGAACAGATCCGGATGCTGACGGAAGACTTGCGCGATTGTGTTGGCCGTCATGCTCCGGTGCTGATCGATCAGGAAGGCGGGCGTGTTCAACGCCTGAAACCGCCGCAATGGCGTGCCGCGCCGCCTGCAGCCATGTTCGGCGAACTCTATGCCGAAGACCCCGTAAGGGCGGAACAGGCGGCACGGGTCAATGCCCGGCTGATTGCCGCCGAGCTCTCGGCCTGCGGTGTTGATGTCGATTGTCTGCCGCTGCTGGATGTACGGCAGCATGGCGCGCATGATGTCATCGGTGACCGCGCTTTTGCCTATACGCCCGAGATCGTTTCACGGCTTGGGCGTGCGCAGTCGGAAGGCCTTGCGGCCGGCGGCGTGGCCCCCGTGATGAAGCATATCCCGGGACATGGCCGGGCGGGTGTGGACAGCCATCATGCCCTGCCGCGGGTCGATACCGGACGGGAAGAGCTGACGGAGATCGATTTCGCGCCGTTCAAGGCCCTCAGGGACCTGCCGATGGCGATGACGGCCCATGTCATCTATGAGACGCTGGATCCGGAGCGGGTAGCCACGGTGTCTCCCAGGATTATCGACGAGATCATCCGGGCGGAAATCGGTTTCGATGGCCTGTTGATGAGCGACGATATCTCGATGAAGGCCTTGGCGGACCCGTTGGAGGTTTCCACGGCACGTGCCCTTGAAGCGGGATGCGATGTCGTCCTGCATTGCAACGGCGATATGGCGGAGATGCAGATGGTTGCCGGCGCGGCTCCCGCTCTCTCCGGTTCAGCATTAGCGCGAGCTGAAGCCGTTCTCGGCTTCCTCGATCGCATACGAAGGGACTCTCGGCCGATGCCGTTCGAGGAATTGCTTGCTTCCTTTGCAGAACTCACGGGCACCAGTCAGGCCGCGACCTGATGGAAGACCTGATTTCGAACGTCCTCTTCACCGCATCTATCTGGGCTTTGCCCGTCCTGATCGCGATCACGCTGCACGAGGCAGCCCACGGCTATGTCGCCAACATGCTGGGGGATCCGACGGCGCGTCTGCTGGGGCGTGTGACGCTCAATCCCTTTGCCCATATAGACAAGTTCGGCACGATTATTCTGCCGATGCTGTGCCTGATTTCAGGCTGGGCACTGGCCGGGGCACCTTTCGTCTTCGGATATGCCAAGCCGGTCCCGGTTGCCGTCTCCCGGCTGAATAATCCCCGCCGCGACATGATGCTGGTCGCCGCCGCCGGTCCGGCCATCAATGTGGTGTTGGCCTTCTGTGCGGCCGCGCTGTTGCATACGGTCCCCTGGTTCCCGGACTGGTTCAGCGCCTGGTGGCAGGCGACGCTGATCAACGGCATTTTGCTCAATCTCGTGCTGGCTGTGTTCAACATGTTACCGATTCCGCCGCTGGACGGCGGGCGGATCGTCACCGGTCTGCTGCCTTACGATTTGGCCGTCCGTTATTCCAAGCTTGAACGCTATGGTCTGTTCATCGTTATCGGGGTGATGTTCCTGGTACCCTATATCGGTCGGGAACTCGGGCTTGATCTGGGCTACGCCATGCAGCTGATCATGTTCTGCGTGAAATATCTGCTACACTTCATCCTGATGCTCACGGGACAACTCTGAGGCGGGGAATGAGCGACGGTTTCGAAAGCCCTGTTCCGGAACACCGCCGGCGGCGGGAGCCGGTTCAGCTTTCACTGTTTCTGAATATCGACGGTTTCGAAGGGCCAATCGATGTTCTGCTGCAGCTGGCGCGGGACCAGAAGGTCGATCTCATTCATGTCTCGGTGCTGCAGCTTGCGGAACAGTATCTTGGTTTCGTCAATCAGGCCCAGAAACTCAATCTTGAACTCGCCGCCGATTATCTGGTGATGGCTGCCTGGCTCGCCTATCTGAAATCGCGTCTGCTTCTGCCGCCTGAGGAGAAGGAAGAGGAGGAGCAGAGCCCGGAAGACATGGCCGAGGCCTTGCGATTCCAGCTCATGCGCCTGGAGGCGATGCAGCAGGCCGGTGAGGCCCTGATGTCCCGACCACAGTTCGGCGCGGACTTCTTCGCCAGAGGGCAGGGTGAAAGTATTTCCGTTCGCAAGCGCCCGATCTATGACGTGACGCTCTATGAGTTGTTGCGGGCCTATGCGGATCACCGGGTGCGCCATGACAGGCTGGCCCTGCGCATTGAGGCGACACACCTCTATTCCGTCGAGGATGCGGTCCAGCGCCTGAGCCGTGTGCTCGGTGCCGTGCCGGAATGGCAAACCCTGTTCTCCTTCCTGCCGAGCGGTCTGCGCAAGGGATTGCGCCTGCGCTCCGCCGTTGCCTCGACCTTTGTTGCCTCCCTGCAACTGGTGAAGGACGGGAAGGCGGAGATTAATCAGGCCGGAAATTTCGCCCCGATCTACTTCCGCTCCCGGGAGGGTGATGCGTGAGTTCTGAAATCCCTGAAAACACCGGGCCAAGCCGGGCTGAACGGATCGTCGAAGCCCTGTTGTTCGCCAGCAAGGACCCGTTGCCGGTCTCTGAAATCGCCGAACGGCTGCCTGATGGTGTTTCCGCCGAAAGCGTTCTGGAAAAATTGCAGACACGCTATGCCGCACGCGGCGTTCATCTGGTGCAGATCAAGGAGCGCTGGGCCTTCCGGACCGCTCCCGACCTGGGAGACGCGCTGCGGGTCGAGATGGCCGTGCGCCGGAAGCTGTCCCGTGCGGCGGTCGAAACCCTGTCCATCGTCGCCTATCATGAGCCGGTCACGCGGGCGGATATCGAAGAAATTCGCGGTGTCGCGGTCAGCAAGGGGACGCTTGATGCGCTGCTTGAAGCCGGCTGGATCCAGCCGCGCGGACGGCGTCAGGTACCGGGGAGGCCGCTGACCTGGGGGACGACGGACGCGTTCCTTGACCATTTTGGGCTGACGGCTCTCAGCGACTTGCCGGGGCTGGAAGAATTGAAGGCAACGGGCATGCTGGACAAGCGGCCGGGCCTGACCTCGATCACCATGGGCGATGATGATGATATCGATCCGGATGATGGCGAAGACGGGGATGACGGTCAGTTCGACCTGCTGGAGACCGAAGACGGGGCATAAGGGAAAGATGTGATCAGTTCTGCGCTTGAGCCCTTCTGCGCCTTCTGATACCTCCCTGTCTGTCATGACATTGCAAATTAATCGCGTTTCACCGCGTACCGGATCAATCCCTACAAGCATCAGAGGCGGGAACGAAGAATGACATCTGTTCTTCGTCTGCAGGGCGTTAGCCATCAGTTCGACAACATTCGTGTTGTCGATGATCTGACCCTGGATATCGCGCAGGGTGAGGTGGTCTGCCTGCTGGGGCCATCCGGCTGCGGCAAAACCACGGCGCTCCGTATTGCGGCCGGCCTGGAGCCGCTGCAAACCGGCCGGGTGCTGATGGGAGAGACCGAAGTCGCCGCGCCGGGCCGGCAGGTCCCGCCCGAGCAGCGCGGTATTGGCCTGGTTTTTCAGGATTACGCATTGTTTCCGCATCTGAGCGTGGCCGACAATGTGGCTTTCGGTCTTTCGGACCTGGCAAAGCCGCTCCGCCGGGAGAAAGCGCTCACTGAATTACGCCGTGTCGGTATGGACAGTGCCGCAAACAAATTTCCGCATGAGTTGTCCGGCGGCCAGCAGCAGCGTGTCGCGCTGGCGCGGGCACTTGCACCAAACCCGCGTATCATCCTGCTGGATGAGCCTTATTCGGGCCTGGACAGCGCGCTCCGGGCCCAGGTGCGTGACGACGTGCTGCATCTCCTGAAGGAAAGCGGGGCCGCCACGCTGATGGTCACGCATGATCCGGAAGAAGCCATGTTCATGGCGGACCGGATTGCCGTCATGCGTGACGGACGGATCGAACAGGAGGGCTCTCCTCACGACCTTTATTGTTATCCGAATTCGGCATTCGTCGCTGGTTTCTTCGGCGAGGTAAACGCCTTTACGGGGCCCGTAAGGGATGGCCATGTAGAGACGCCGGTTGGTCTTGCGGCGGCGGGGGATTTGCCGGAAGGGGCGCAGGCAACAGTGATTATACGGCCTGAAGGCTTGCGCGTGACGACCCAGAAATCCGGCGAGAACCTCTATACGGCCAGAGTTATGCAGGCGCGTCTTCTGGGGCGTAGCAGCCTGATCCATTTGCATGTCCAGTCCGGCGAGAACGGGAGTACAAAGGAATGGCATTTCCACTCTCGGATGCCCGGGATATTCCTGCCGGATGCCGGTACGCGGCTGCATGTGGAATTCGACCTTGGGCAAATCTTCGTGTTTCCCGCGTAGCACGGTTGAATTCGTTAGGCGAAAAGCCCTGCGGGACATTGCAGTGGACCTATGATCATGCCTATATACGGCAAAAGTCCCGTTACGGGACGTAACAAATCTAGACAGACGGGAGCGTTCGCTCATGGGATTCGGTAGTATTTGGCATTGGCTCGTTGTCTTGCTGGTCGTCGTTGTACTTTTCGGCGGTAGCGGGAAGATTTCCTCGCTGATGGGCGATTTCGGCAAGGGCCTGCGCAACTTCAAGAAAAGCATCAAGGATGAGGACGGGGATCAGGCAGCCGAGGGCGATTCCTCGAAGAGCCTTAACTCCGAGCAATCCGCTGCCGCACAGCCCAAGGCTGATGAAGCACAGAAAAGCTGACGGACCCCTCTTGGTTAACCGGCCCATATGCCGGAAACTGACCACGTACGGGCCTACAGGTACCGTCGCGTGAATAATGGTATGCGCTGATGTTTGATCTCGGCTGGCAGGAATTTATGCTGATCGCGTTTGTCGCGGTGGTCGTTGTAGGCCCCCGTGACCTGCCGCGCGTCGTACGCTCGGTCAGCACCTATCTCCGGAAGGCGCGGTCGATCGCGCGCGATTTTCAGAACAGTCTGGAAGAAGTCGCCCGAGAGGCCGAACTCGACGACCTCCGCAAGGAAGCCAAAAGTATCTCCAGCGGAGATATCGAAAAGCGCATCAACGACTGGGTGGACCCGGAAGGGGACACCAAGAAGGAGATGGAGCGCATCGCCAGTCAGGCGCGGGATGTCGCATCTTCACGCCCGGTAGAAGCGGCTAAGCCTGAAGCCAAGCCCAAAACCAAGACTGAAGCGAAGGCCGAGACAAAAGCGCCGGATACAGCCAAATCGGCCGAAGCGACCCCCTCTAAATCTGACGGTAAGAGCGGGCAGGAAAGCGCCGCGGCAGGACAATGATCCATGAGTGAGGATATCGAAGAGAAGCGGATGCCGCTGCTGGACCATCTGGTCGAATTGCGCAGCCGCCTGATCTACTCCTTTGCTGCTTTCATCATCGCATTCTTTATCTGTTATGCGTTCGCGGAGCCTATTTTCTCGTTCCTGGTTGAGCCGCTTGCCAGCCTGACCGAGGGTGAGCCCGGCCGGAGGATGATCTATACGGCGCTGCACGAGGCTTTCTTCACTTACCTGAAGGTCGCCTTCTTCGCCGCTGCCTGCCTGGCTTTCCCGATCATCTCGATGCAGCTCTGGAGCTTCATCGCGCCCGGTCTCTACAAGGATGAGAAGACCGCATTCCTGCCGTTTTTGATCGCAACGCCGATCCTGTTCACCATCGGCGCGGCCATGGTCTATTACCTGGTCATTCCGCTGGCCTGGAAGTTCTTCCTCGGCTTCGAGCATCCGGGCACGGACGGATCGCTGCCACTGGTGCTTGAGCCGAAGGTCGATCAGTATCTCTCGCTGGTGATGCGCCTGATTTTCGCCTTTGGCGTCTGTTTCGAGTTGCCCGTGCTGATCATCCTGCTGGCCAAGGTCGGCATGGTGAGTTCCAAGGGGCTCGCCAAGAAACGGAAATATGCGATTCTCATCGCGTTCGTCGTCGCCGCCGTGCTGACGCCCCCGGATGTGATCTCCCAGATCCTGCTCGCCATTCCGGTCGCGATTCTCTACGAGATCTCGATCATCGGTGCGCGCATCATCGAAAAAAAGCGCGGCACTCAGGCCGATGACGACGATGATGACGAGGACGAAGGCGAGACCTCGTCTAGCACCGCCACCTGATAGAGCGAGGCCCCGGCAACTGACCGGGGCCTGCCGCTGGACCCGTCGGGTGGCACTGCCTATAAGATCAAACAGAATTTCCGAACAGAATGGACGTGTGAGATGCACGATATCAGATGGATTCGCGAGGACGGAGCCGCCTTCGACAAGGCCATGGCGCGCCGCGGGTTTGCCCCACAGGCGGACACGATCCTCGAGCTGGACAAGCAATGGCGCGATACGACGACCGAGCTGCAGAGCCTGCAGCAACGGCGTAACGAAGCCTCCAAGGAAATCGGCAAGGTGAAATCCCAGGGCGGCGATGCAGATGCCCTGATGAAGGAAGTCGCCGACATCAAGGACCGGATGCAAAGCCTTGAGGAAGAGGGGCGTGCCTTCTCCGAAAAGCTGGATGCCGTTCTGTCGGGTCTGCCGAACAAGCTGGATGACGATGTGCCGGACGGTCCGGACGAGAGCGCCAATGTGCTCTTGCGGACGGTTGGGGACACGCCCCGGACGAACGAAGCCTCCCCGGATCATGTCGCCATCGGCGAAGGTCTCGGCATGATGGATTTCGAAACGGCCGCCAAGCTCTCCGGCGCCCGGTTCTCGCTGCTGCGCGGTCAGTTGTCCCGTCTGGAGCGGGCACTGGCGAACTACATGCTCGATATCCATACGGGCGAGTTCGGCTACACCGAAGTATCCCCGCCTTATCTGGTGCGGGACACGGCGCTTTACGGCACCAGCCAGCTTCCAAAATTCGGCGAGGATCTGTTCAAGACCACGGGCGACCACTGGCTGATCCCGACGGCGGAAGTGCCGCTGACCAATATCGCTGCCGGAGAGATCCTGGCGGAAGAGGAACTGCCGCTCCGTTTCACGGCCTATACGCCCTGTTTCCGGTCGGAAGCGGGCTCGGCCGGACGCGATACACGGGGCATGATCCGGCTACACCAGTTCAGCAAGGTCGAGCTTGTCTCCGTCACGCATCCGGACAAGTCGATGGAAGAGCATGAACGGATGACCGGTTGCGCCGAGGAGATGCTGAAACGTCTCGGACTTTCCTATCGTGTCGTCACGCTCTGTTCGGGTGATACCGGGTTCGGCGCGCGCAAGACCTACGATATCGAGGTCTGGCTACCGGGGCAGGATGACGGCAAGGGCATGTACCGGGAGATTTCCAGCTGCTCCAACTGCGGTGATTTCCAGGCCCGTCGCATGAAGGCTCGCTACCGGGTAGATGGCGGCAAGCAGACCGGCTTCGTGCATACCCTGAACGGCTCCGCCCTGGCGGTTGGCCGGACATTGATCGCCGTGCTTGAAAATTATGCCGAAGCAGATGGTTCGGTCAGCATTCCGGAAGTGCTGCGTCCCTATATGGGTGGGCTCGAGAAGATCTCGGCCGAACGCTGAGCGGGGAGCGCGACATGACCTGGCCGCTCGATGTCAGCAAGGCCCGCATCCTGATTTCGAACGATGACGGTTATTACGCACCGGGACTGCAGGTCCTGGTGCGTATGGCCCGGTCGCTGACGGAAGATGTCTGGGTGGTGGCGCCGGAGACGGAGCAGAGCGGGGCCGGGCACTCGCTGACCTTGCGCAGACCTCTACAGGCCCGGGAGCATCAGCCGAACTGGTTTTCCGTGAACGGTACGCCAACAGATTGCGTGCTGCTTGCGGTGAACGAGCTGATGAAGGAAAAGCGCCCCGATATCGTTCTGTCCGGGGTGAACCGGCACGGTAATCTTGCGGATGACGTGACCTATTCCGGCACCGTGTCGGCTGCCATGGAAGCCACCATTCTCGGTGTGCCGGCGGTCGCCTTCAGCCAGGAGCTGATCGAGGGGCAGCCGGCGGACTGGACTCCGGCGGAAACATATGGCCCCAATCTTCTGCGCCGGATTTTACATGAAGGTTTCCCGCCTAACACATTGTTAAACGTGAATTTTCCGCCCGTTCCCGCCGATCAGGTGAGGGGAATTCAGGTAACCACACAAGGCCGCCGCAAAAGCGGAGACGATATTCTTGAGGTGACAGACCCGCGCGGCTCGCGGCATTACTGGATCGGTCATATGCAGAGCATGAAGCCCTACGCGGAGGGGACCGACCTTGCCGCGATCGATGCGGGCTATATCTCGGTCACGCCGATCAAGATGAACATGACCGATCATGAGACTCTGGAGACACTCCAGGACGCCTTTCAGCTGGAAAAACAACCGACTGAGTCGTGATGATCCTCGAGGAAAGCAAGATACGCCTGATCATGGAGCTGCGGCGCGAGGGAATCGCCGACAGTGACGTATTGGGCGCTATCGAGCGCGTTCCACGGGAGATCTTCATCCCGTCGCCGATCAAGACCTTCGCCTATGACAACAGGGCGCTTCCCATTGGGGCGGGGCAAACCATCAGCCAGCCCTATGTGGTTGCTTTCATGACCCAGGTTCTTGCGCTGAATGACCGCTGCAAGGTTTTGGAGATCGGGACCGGGTCCGGCTACCAAACCGCCATACTCGCCCGTCTGGCACGCCGTATCTACACAGTGGAACGGCATCGCAGCCTGTCCGAGGAGGCGGCGGAACGATTCGCGACTCTCGATCTGCATAAGGTGGTGACCCGGGTCGGCGATGGCAGCAAAGGCTGGCCAGAACAAGCGCCATTTGACCGGATCATTGTTACCGCAGCATCCGAAAGCGTGCCGGAGCTCCTGCTGGAACAACTGGGCGAGGGCGGTATAATGGTTGTTCCGATCGGCCCGCAGGACGGCACCCAGCACATCCATCGCTTCACCCGGACGGAAGACGGCATTAAGGATGATTGCCTGCTTCCGGTGCGATTCGTGCCTTTGGTTGAGAGCGAAGTGCGGGACAGTGCCTGATTGTTCCAGCGTTCAGTGGCTCTTGGCGCGGGCTTGCGGGCACCGCTTGAGCGGGCGGTTGGCAAAACCTAAACTGGCCTGATGGCGATGACGGTTCCACATTTTCGAAATTGGACGGCCCTTCTTGTCGTGGCCGGTCTGCTGACTGCCTGCGGCGCGGGCGGACCGCGTCTTGCCTATAGCCCGTCTGAAAAGCGCTCAGCCCATCTTGCCATCCCGTCGGGCGGGCGGATCAGCGCTGGCCCGAATGACACGGTCTATGAGATTTCCCGGCGCTACGGAGTGCCTGTGCGGGATATCATCATCGCCAATCAGCTACAGCCGCCCTACAAGCTGTATGTCGGACAGGACCTCCGCCTGCCGGCGCCGAGCAGCTATCTGGTACGGCCGGGTGATACGGTTTTCTCGATCTCGCGGCGCTTCAATGTCGATATGCGCACGGTCGTGCAGATGAATGACATCACACCGCCTTACCAGATCAGGGTCGGGCAGGAGATGCGGCTGCCATCGCAGGAGATCGCGAAAGGCGGAGCCGTCGCCTCCAACACGCGGTCATCTCTCAATGTACCGCAATTCCCGAAGGGGCCGGGAACGCGCGGAAGCACGACCAGAACAGCATTGCTCTCGCCGGGAACCGTGGCCTTGCCGTCGCTCAATCCGCGTAATGAGGCGCCGTCCGGGCAAACAGCGGCAGTGCTTCAGCCTCCCGCACCCCGCGCACAGACTTCGCAGCCCGCTGCGGTGCCCGCGCCGCCCGCACCTAAGGCGAAAACCGGCCTTGAGGTCGCAAAAATACGGCCTCCCGAGCGTGCCGGCTCAAAATTTCACTGGCCCGTCCGGGGGCGTGTCATTGCGAATTTCGGCCCACGCCAGGGCGGACTGCATAATGACGGCATCAATATAGCCGCGCCACGAGGCGCGGCCGTGGCCGCTGCCGATAACGGGGTGGTTGCCTATGCCGGTGACGGGCTCCCGGGATTCGGAAAGCTTTTGCTGCTGAAACATGCGAATGGCTGGATCACGGCCTATGCCCATAGTGACCGGTTGCTCGTCACGCGGGGCGAGGTCGTCAAGCGCGGCCAAACCATTGCGACAGTCGGGTCCAGCGGCAATGTGGATCAGCCGCAGCTCCATTTCGAGGTGCGCAGGGAAAAGCGGGCGGTCGACCCGCGCCAGTATTTAGACAGAACCTGACCCCGGCAGAACCCGGTTTTCAGCCGGTCAGGCCAATTTCTTGCCGAGATCGCCGGCAAGATCCTGAATGAATTGCCAGGCAACACGGCCGGAGCGGGCACCGCGGGTGACCTGCCATTCCTTGGCCTTGGCGCGAAGGTCCTCCGTGCTGATCGGCAGATCATAGGCCGAGGCGTAGCCTTCGATCATGGCCAGGAAGGTATCCTGATCGCAGGAATGGAAGCCGAGCCACAGGCCGAAGCGATCAGACAGCGAAACCTTTTCCTCGACAGCCTCGCCGGGGTTGATCGCCGTCGAGCGCTCATTGTCGATCATGTCGCGCGCCATCAGATGGCGGCGGTTGGATGTCGCATAGAACAGCACATTGTCGGGCCGGCCTTCGACGCCGCCTTCCAGGACCGCTTTCAGGGATTTGTAAGAATTGTCGGCGAAATCGAAGGACAGATCGTCGCAGAACACGATCAGGCGGCGCTCCGTATCGCGTGCCAGGTTCAGCAGGCGCGGCAGGGTTTCCAGATCCTCGCGATGAATTTCCACCAGGGCGAGGATGCCGTCGCGCTTCTCGTTGACCTCGGCGTGCACGGCCTTGACCAGCGAGCTTTTGCCCATGCCGCGCGAGCCCCAGAGCAGAGCGTTGTTGGCGGGCAGGCCACGGGCGAACCGGTCCGTGTTCTCGCGCAGCTGATCGAGTTGCGGGCCAACTCCCTTGAGGAGAGAGATATCTACGCGATTGATCTTCCTGACCGGATCGACCTGTCCTGCCTGGGCATTCCAGACAAAGCCTTCGGCATCCCCGAGATCGGCGGCCTTGGCCGGCGGCGGGGCGATGCGCTCAAGCGCATCTGCAATACGGGCGAGAATCTCAAGCTCTCGGGCGTCGGACATGTCACTGGACCTTGAAAATAAGAATCGTCGAACTTTCTTCCGGCTGTAAAACCGGGGCGGCGGGAAAGTATCACACGCCGTCTGTCCGTCAATTCCCGGGCCCGTCTTTTCCTCGGTCTTTCCAGCCATTGAAATTGCCTGCCGGACCGTTATAGTCCGCCGTTCCGAGTTTTCGGGGTGTTTTGGTGGAAATCGCTGGCAGACACGCCGAGGAACGACTATTTGAGCGAAGTGCGCGCGGGACCGGACCGGGGCCGGGCTAAACTTCTCGTATGACTGGGAGAACTTGATGTTCATTTCACCGGCTTATGCCCAAGCGGCTGGCGGCGTCGGCGGCGGCTTTGATGTAATGGCGTTCCTGCCGTTGGTCCTGATTTTCGTCGTCTTTTATTTCCTGCTGATCCGTCCGCAGCAGAAGCGGGTCAAAGAGCATAAAGCCATGCTCTCCAAAGTGCGCCGGAGCGACGTCGTGGTCACCAATGGCGGCCTGATCGGTACCGTTTCGAAGGTTATCGACGAGAAAGATGAACTGCTTGTGGAAATCGCCGAGGGTGTGAAGGTCCGTGTGGCCCGCAGCATGCTCTCCGATGTTCGGGCAAAGACCGAGCCCGCAGCGGCCGACTCGTCCGACAAGAAGTAAAGTTCTCGCGGCGCCCTCAGGGGCGCCGCAGACATATCGATGATCCGCACACCCGATGGCCCGTTCGGCTAGAGGCATATAAAGATGCTCCAATTTCAGCCTTGGAAAACTGCCCTTATTGCGCTGATCTGCGCCTTCGGCGTGCTTTATGCACTGCCGAACGTGATCCAGCGCGATTTGACACAGGACCTTCCTTCCTGGCTCCCCGGCAAGAAGATCAATCTCGGTCTCGACCTGCAGGGTGGTTCGCACTTGCTTCTCGAAGTCGATGTCGATGTGGTCATCGCGGAGCGACTCGAAGCGATCGTAGATCAGACACGACGCAACCTCCGCCAGGAGCGGATCGGGTATCGTGGTCTTGGTGTGGCGAACGATGCGGTTCACTTCACCGTCCGCAACGCGGAAGATCTTGAAAAAGCGCGGGATACCGTTCGCAAGATCGATCCCGAGACGGATACGGAAACCGGTGCCGGAAACACTGTCCGGATCACGCTGACGGAAGTCGCCGTGCGTGACCTGAAAGCCCGGGCCATCGCTCAGTCGATCGAGATCGTCCGCCGCCGTATCGATGAGACGGGTGTGCGCGAACCGACAATCCAGCGCCAGGGCGAAGACCGTATCCTGTTGCAGCTTCCGGGCGTTGACGATCCCGAGCGGATCAAGGCACTGCTCGGGCAGACAGCGAAGCTGACGTTCCGGATGGTCGATGTGACGGCTTCGGTACAGGACGCTCAGCAGGGCCGGGTGCCGCCGGGCTCGCAATTGCTTCCGGCTGCGGATGAACGGCCGGGTGCTCCCGCAAATTACGTCGTGAAGCGACGGGTGATGGTGAGCGGCGAGAATCTCGTCGACGCCCAGCCCAGCTTCCAGGACGGCCAGCCAGTTGTCAGCTTCCGCTTCGACACTGTTGGTGGCCGCCGCTTCGGCAAGGCGACGACCGAAAATGTCGGACGCCCCTTCGCCATTGTGCTCGACGGCAAGGTGATCAGTGCGCCGGTGATCCAGACCGCTATTCTTGGCGGATCGGGGATCATTTCCGGCAGTTTCACCGTGCAGGAAGTGCAGGACCTTTCACTGCTGCTGCGTGCCGGTGCTCTACCGGCGCCGCTTCAGGTGCTTGAAGAGCGCACGGTTGGTCCGGGACTGGGGGCCGATTCCATCGCCGCCGGCAAGATCGCCAGTATCATCGGCCTGCTGCTGGTGATCGGTTTCATGATCGTCGCGTACGGGTTCTTCGGCTTGCTGGCCAATTTTGCCCTGTTCTTCAACATGACGCTGATCGTGGCCGCTCTTTCCTGCCTGCAGGCAACCCTGACACTTCCGGGCATTGCCGGTATCGTCCTGACCGTCGGTATGGCCGTGGATGCGAACGTGCTGATCTTCGAGCGTATCCGCGAGGAAATCAGGAATGGACGGACCCCGATGGCCTCTATCGAGGCAGGCTATCAGCGCGCCTTCCGGACCATTGTTGACGCGAACCTGACGACCCTGTTCGCGGCTTTGTTCCTTTACTTCATGGGCTCCGGCCCGGTGAAGGGCTTCGCCGTGACCCTGGGGATCGGCATTATAACGTCGCTTTTCACGGCAACGCTGGTCAGCCGCCTTTTCATCGTGCTCTGGATGCGGCGTAGCCGGCCGAGCGAACTGCCGATCTGAGGGAATAGACAGATGTTCAGACCACTTCGCATCGTTCCCCACGGAACCAAGCTGCCATTCGTCGCCAATCGCTATAAAGCCTTTGCTTTCTCGATTGCGCTGATGATTCTCAGCCTTGGTGGCCTGGTCGTAAACGGCCTCAACTTCGGTATCGATTTCCGGGGCGGCATTCTGATGGAGGTTAAGACCGATGGTCCGGCCAACATCGAGTCACTGCGGACCGAACTCGGCAACCTCGACCTTGGTGATGTCAGCATCCAGGAATTTGGCGCTGACGATGACATCCTGATCCGCATTCAGCGCCAGGATGGCTCCGAGGCAGAACAGCTCACCGCCGTCGAAAAAGTAAAAGAGGTGCTGGGTGAGGGCGTCGAATATCGCCGTACCGAGTTCGTCGGGCCGACTGTTGGAGAGGAACTGAAGGAAGCCGGGCTTATCGCGGTCATTTGCGCCCTCTCGGCGATCATGATCTACATCTGGCTCCGCTTCGAATGGCAGTTCGGTGTGTGCGCCCTTATCGCGCTCAGCCACGACGTGTTCTCGACCCTCGGCCTGTTCGCTCTCAACGGGCACGAGTTCAACCTGCCGACGGTCGCGGCCATCCTGACGATTGCCGGGTACTCCATCAACGACACCGTGGTCGTGTTCGACCGCGTGCGGGAAAATTTCCGTAAATACAAGAAGATGTCGTTCGCGGATCTGTTCAATCTCTCGATCAACGAGACCCTGTCGCGTACCACGATGACGTCGGTCACCACCTTGCTTGCGCTTGTGGCGATTTACTTCTTCGGGGGGGCGGTGCTGGCCGATTTCGCACTTGCCATGATCTGGGGTGTTGTCATCGGGACCTATTCGTCGATCTTCATTGCCGTGCCGCTGCTGCTTTACATGCAGCCGCGCCGGGGCGACGAGGACGAAGACGCGGACTCTCCGGTGCAGATGCCGGAATATGAGCGGCAGGGAGCTGCCGGCGAAAAGGACTGATCCAATGGATGTAACGCCCCTGATCCCGGAAGGCCTTCAGCTTATCGAGGCCTATGGTGACGGGGCGTTCCGGATCACCGGCGTCCGATATACGGGCGCCGTCTTTGTTTTCCCGGATGAAACACTGATCTGGCAGCAAGCCGGTATAGAGAACCTGACGGCAGACACGCTATCGCCGGTGACAGATCGGGAGACGGTTCCGGAGATCCTGTTGCTGGGCACGGGTGCGCGGACCGAGTTCATCCTGCCCTCTATCCGCACGGCGGTTCGGGAAAAGGGGCCGGTAGTGGATATCATGGATACTGGCGCCGCCTGCCGCACCTACAATGTGCTTCTGGCCGAAGGGCGCCGTGTCGCCGCCGCGCTGCTGCCCGTTGACTGATTCCGCAGACACCAGCCAGGCAACAGAGGAAGATTTCGCGTTCTGCCGCGCCATTGCGGGACGGGCTAATGCCAATCTTCTGCATGCCGCGCGATTGCTGTCTGCACCGCGCCAGAGCTTTTTCTTCGCAACCTACGCCGCCATGCGCCTGATCGACGACGCGGTCGATGACGAATTTCTCTGCCGCCCGGCGCCGGATCGGGAGAAAGAGCGCGGCGCGATGCTGGCCGATATCGACCAGTGGCAGGCGCAATGCCTTGGCGTGGCGGAAGAGGGCCCGCTTCCCGGGACTGTTCTGAGAGCCTTGCAGGCAACGGCGCATCGTTCTGATCTGGGCGATGCGCCCTGGACCGGTCTCGCCGATGCCATGCGCCGTGATGTCCGTGAGCAACCGATGCCGGGCTGGGATGATTTCCTCGCCTATGCGGCAGGGGCGACCGTGGCTCCGGCAACGATCTTCATCTACCTCCTCGGCGCGCAGCCTGCGGAAGACGGGTTCTCCTGGGCGTTACCAGAGCAGCCAGTGCATTACGCCGCCGACCTTGGCATTTTCTGCTATCTGGTGCATATTCTGCGCGACCTCGCCAAAGATGCCGAGCGGTCGGAACGGCTGGTGACAATTCCCGATGCTTTGATCGAGCATGCCGGGCTTGATAAAGCAGGGCTTTCGGACGCAATCAAGTCTCGCGATCCCCGCATTGCTGTCCTGGCGTCGGATCTGCGACAGCGGGCGGATTCCCATCTCGAATCTGGGCGGCATTCCTTGCAGGCGTTCAAGGCACTGATCGGGCGCCGCGAGCAACTGGCGCTTTCCGGCTTGATCGGTATATACGAATCCCTGTTCAGCCGTTTTTCGACGGACTATTTCGCCGGGATGGCCGATGCGCCGGCGCTGGAACAGGCACTCCGCAAGAAACTATTGCCTTCGTAAAGCGAGTCATGAGCTCTCAACCTTCTTCACTCTCCGCACCGGCCGCTCTGGTTCGGCAGCATGATCCGGACCGTTTCCGGTTCGCCCTCTTTGCGCCAGTGCTACATCGCGAGGCGGTTTTCACGCTGTACGCCTTCAATCACGAGGTGGCGAAGACCCGTGAAAGCGTGAGTGAAACCATGATCGGTGCGATCAGGTTGCAATGGTGGCGCGATAGTATCGACGGAATTTACGCTGGGACACCGCGCCAGCATGAAGTGATCGGGCCGTTGGCTGCCTGTATCGCAGCCTATGGGCTACCCCGTGCACCATTCGATGATCTGATCAACGCCCGGGAACGTGATCTCGAGGATCGCCCGATGGAGAGCTTGGCGGAAACGGAGGCCTACCTCCGGGCGACGACGTTCCCCCTGGTGGCTCTGCTGGCGGATGTGCTGGTTCCTGATCGGGAAATGGAATTGACCGATCTTGCCGACATTGCCGCCGGGCATGCTCTGATCGGAAAACTGCGCGCGGCCGCTTTTGACGAATCGGTCAGGCGGCCGTTCCTGCCGCGTACCGTTCTCGAGGAACATGGTGGGGAGAGCCGGGATTTTGCTGAGCTGAAGGCGGATGAGGGCGCGCGTCGTGCCGTGAAAGCGTTGGCTCAGCATGCGCAAAACCTGATAGATCGCGGACTGACGCATACAGGTAAGAACCCGGCTCTTGCGCCCGTGCTATTGCCAGCCCGCCAGGCACGCGCACGCATCCGGTTGCTGGCAAGGCTGGATTACGATCCGTTCCGGCCGGAGCTCGCCGACCATGATCCGCTTGATGTCTGGCGGTTCTGGCTGGCGAGGTTGATCCGGCGGTACTGAGTTACTCCGCAGCCGCGGCCTTGTTTGCCGACAGCCACTCATCGATATCGCGCAGGGCGCGTCCGGCCATGGCCGCCTTGCGGTCGCGGCCCTTCAGCTTCCGTTTTTTCCCGTTCGGGGTAATCTCCGGCTCAATCGTCGGGAACAAACCGAAATTCACATTCATCGGCTGGAAGGTTTCGACATTGGCATCGCCGGTGATGTGGGCGAGCAATGCACCCAGCGCAGTGGTCCGTGGCGGCAGGGACAAATCCTTATCCAGACGCTCGGCGGCGGCGAACCTCCCGGCGAGCATGCCGATGGCAGCGCTTTCGATATAGCCTTCGACACCGGTGATCTGCCCGGCAAAACGCAGCCGCGGCATCGCTTTCATGCGAAGGGTGCCGTCCAGCAACAGCGGTGAATTGATGAAGGTATTGCGGTGAATGCCGCCCAGCCGCGCAAACTCGGCCTTTTCCAGTCCCGGAATGCTTCGGAACACCTCGGTTTGCGGGCCATATTTCATCTTGGTCTGGAAGCCGACCATGTTGTAGAGCGTGCCGAGGGCGTTATCCTGACGCAGCTGGACCACGGCATGCGCCCGGGTGCCGGTGCGCGGATCGGTCAGGCCGACAGGCTTCATCGGACCGAAGCGAAGCGTCTCGGAACCGCGTTCCGCCATGACCTCGATCGGCATGCAGCCTTCGAAATAGGGCGTGTCTTTTTCCCACTCGCGGAACTCCATTTTCTCCGCATCGAGCAGGGCCTGGATGAAGGCTTCGTACTGGGCCTCATCCATCGGGCAGTTGATGTAATCCTTGCCGTCTCCGCCGGGGCCGACCTTGTCGTAGCGGGACTGGAACCAGGCTTTGTCGAAATCGATGCTTTCCTTGTACACGATGGGCGCAATGGCATCGAAAAAGGCGAGAGAGTCCTGCCCGGTCAACTTCGCGACGGCTTCGGAAAGCGCGGGTGACGTCAGCGGGCCCGTCGCGATGATGACGGAATCCCAGTCTTCCGGCGGCAATCCGTCAACTTCACCACGCTCGACCGTGATCATCGGATGCCCGGTGAGGGCTTCCTGGACCGCAGCGGAGAAATGATCGCGGTCCACTGCAAGGGCGGAGCCGGCGGGCACTTTGTGCGTATCGGCGGCCGTCATGATCACGGAGCCGACACGGCGCATTTCTTCATGCAGCACGCCAACGGCGTTACCTTCCGCATCGTCCGAGCGGAAGGAATTGGAACAGACAAGCTCGGCAAGACCATCTGTCTGATGCGCATCCGTCGAGCGATCCGGGCGCATTTCATGCAACACAACGGGCACTCCGGCCTGGGCCAGTTGCCAGGCAGCCTCGGATCCGGCAAGGCCACCGCCGATCACATGAACCGGGCGTATGTTCTCCATGAAATTTCCTAATATGTCGCTGCTGATGCTGTCTCGCAGAGAGATAGACTGGAACTCCGTCAACATCAACGGACGACCGAAGAAAGCGCTCGGCGTTAACCCTGTTTTCAATAGTTTTGGTCATCATGCCATCAGATTGGCGGCACTGCCGGTCACACAACAGGCATAAAGATTAATAAATCAGATGAGCGATACAGGGTATTTCGAGAGTTTCGACCGGCAGAAACTGGACCCGACCGACAAGGACGGTTTCAAATCTTCCATGATCGACTTCTGCCGAACCAACAAGATGGCGGCGGACGCCTTGATGGCCGGCAATGTCGAGATGCTCGGTCTGGAAAACCTGAAGGAAAAATTCGGGCCTAACTGGACGAAGGTTCGCGGCAAGGTCCACCTGCTGACCGAGACCATCATCAAGAAGATCATCACGCCGAACGATGTCTATGTGCTGGCCAATGCCGAGCAGTTCATCGTGCTGTTTGGCAAGGACGACAAGGCAACGGCCAACATGAAGGCCCGGCAGATCGCCAAGGAGGTGAACCGGCGCCTGCATGGCAGTGGCCCGGATAGCGGGCTCGACGGTGTTACCGTCAAGTCCATGGTCTTCGATATTCCGCGTGACGAGCCGGAGAAGCTGACAGACGTCAAGGCTCTGACCCAGACCGTGGAAGATACACGACAAGAAAAGCAGGCAGAAGAAACCGAGGCATTCGAACAAGCCCGGGACAAAATCAAGCTGGTCTACTGGCCGGTTACCAATATTCGCAAACGCCTTGTTTCCATGTACCGCGCCGAATTGTCGGTGCCTGACGGCATGATGTCAGAGGCTGGAAGCGAAACCGGTGCGCTTGAATGCGCGATGGATATTTCGGCGCTTCAATTGGCGCAGGCCATGCTGAAGGAAGCACCGAAGGCAAAGCCTTTTCTGCTGCTGCCTGTCCATATGGACACGTTGACCAACAAGCAGTTCCGGGAATCTCTTCTTGCCGAACTCAAGTTGCTTCCGGAATGGGCTGAGCGCCGGCTTTTTCTTTATATCAAGGGGCTGGACGACGACGTTCCCCAGACTGTTCTGCATAATAATTTTGCCTATATATCACCGTTCTGTGCCGGGTTCGTTGGAGGGTTTTCACGCTCTTTCAAACGGGCGGAACAATTACAGGGCGCCGGATTGATCGGAAGCGGTTGCAGCACCGGCGACGCGACAGAGATTACGCCCTCGCTGGTCGAGGAGCTGAGCAACTTTGTCGTAAACAATCATGCTGGCAGGAACCGGATATTTGTCTTCAATGCCCCCGATCTCGACACCGCGACAACGGCACGCAAGGTTCATTGCGATTATGTCGACGGCCCCGGGGTGGCACCCGCTCTCGGGGCTTTCGGCCCCGTTTTCAAGATCGCCTGAGCGGCCGGGACATTAGCAGAGTACGATAATCGCGCAGCCGAACACCGAGAGAAACGCTCCCAGAGAAGCCTGTAGAGATGGCCTCCGTCCTTCAACGATCCAGGCCATTGGCAAGATAAGAACCGGTGAGAGCGATCCCAGAACCGCTGCTATCCCTGCTTCGATATGGGCAAAGGCATAGAGCAGAAGCGTCGTTGATATGCAGTAACCGATCAGCCCGGGTGTGGTTGTGCGAAGCAGCAAGGCTGGTGTCAGAGTGGCTTTCTCCCGCGTATTGGGAAATGGCCAGAGAGCGATCAGGGAAACCACGAATGCCGCGCCGAGCAACCGGATGGCGGATAAAGCAATGGGCTCGCTCCCTGCCAGCATGGCCGGCTTCAAGGCCAGAAAGCCTATTCCCTGTGATAGGGCGGCAAGTCCACCGAACAGGATAACGGCGCCTGTGTGACCCTTTGGAGCGCTTTGCTCCCTGTTTTTCCCGGACGTTACAGCGAGGGCAATTCCGGCAAGAACGACGGAGCCGCCAATCATGTCCGAAAGGGTGAGTGTTTCGCCCAGATAGAGATAGGCCAGGAGGGCGACAATCGGAGCCTTCAGGGAGATGATCAGCTCGGTCTCTCGTGGAGTGCACCGGCGCAGGCATTCCACCATCGCCAGATTTCCGAGGATGACGCCGACCAGAATGCTGAATAGAAATGCGGGCCATTCATCCCAGCTCACGCTTTGCCAATAACCGAAAATGGCGGCAAGCATGCCCATCGTGAAGCCGGACGTGAGCAACTGTATCCGGGTGAACTCGAATGCGCCCAACTGTCTGGCTGGAGCATGGGCAATCATCATACCGGCCGCCCAGCCGCAGGACGCGCAGGTTGCCGCAAGGGCGCCAAGCAACATCACGGCGCCTCGGGCATGTCATGCCGTAAAGTCACCGGAGAGGGACGCCGTGCCGATGTCACCAGATAGACCGCGATGGTGATCAGGGCGAGGGAAGCCAGAGCGTTTGCCTGCAGAGGCTCTCCCAATAAGGCGACACCGAAAAGTGTTCCGAGCGCGGGAACCACGAAATTGATCTGTTGCATGCGCCCGGCACCAAGATGCGGCACCAGATAAAAGTAGATCAGCGTCGCGGCAGCTGTCGAACAGACACCAAGATAAAGCAGAGCCAGGATAGGGGCTGGTCCGGCATTTCCTGTCTCAAAAGGGGTTTCAAGCGCGAAAGCGCCGATTGTCGCGGGGATGGCGCTGAGCACAAGGGAGCCGGTTGCCATCTGCAGTGGAGGAAGTGTTATCCAGCGGCGGACATAGAGCGTTGTTCCCGCATAGCAAAGTGCGGCGCCAAGGATAGCCAGTTGTCCTGTGACATGCTGACCGAGACCGGAAAGCGCCGTGGTTCCGACCAGCACCAGCAGACCAGCCAGGCCAAAGGCTATGCCGAACAGGGAGCGCGGGGTCAGATATTCATCCGTGATCAAAAGCGGGGCCAGCATCACCGTTACAACCGGCGCAATTCCCATAAGCAGTGCGGCCAACCCGCTATCCACATGGAGTTCTCCGAAACCAATCAGGAGAAACGGCACCAGGTTTCCGAAGAGTGCGGGAACGGCATAGGCAAGCAGGGCAGGCCCGTTGACGGGCAACTGTCCCGCACGGAAACGCATGATGACATAGAGCATGCCGGCGCCGATCAGAAGGCGGCCGGCAACAATGGTGAAGGGGCCAAATCCGTCCAGTCCGATTTTTACGGCGGCGTAGGAGCCGCTCCAGGACACCGCAAGAAGACTCCAAAGAATGACGAGATGCATCGCAACCTCCTGCATGAGGGTTGGTAGGTGTGACAAAGCATGCTACAAATTAAGTAGCGATATTGCTACGTTTTTAATAGCGACATGACAAGAGAAAACCTGACAAAAATTCCCCGGCCCGGAGAACCCGTACGCGGATCGCGTACCGGTCAGCCGATCATGGTCCTTTTCGATCTGCTTGGCCGCCGCTGGGCGCTGGGCATCCTGTGGAATCTCAGTTCCGAAGCGTTGACGTTCAGGGAATTGCAGAGCCGCTGCGACACGGTCTCTCCAACCGTGCTCAATACGCGCCTGAAGGAGTTGAGAACCGCTGGGCTGGTTGAGAAAGCCGAAGGCGGATATGTCCTCACAGCCTCGGGCACCGAGCTGTTCCAGAAACTGAAACCGCTCGGTGACTGGGCTGCGGACTGGACCCGGACTCTATAGGCCGGGATCAGGCGCTTTTCTTCGCTCCGGCGGCTGCCAGATAGGGCGCGAGATATTTGCCGGTGTAACTGCCCGCTGTCTCGGCAACGGTCTCGGGCGTGCCTTCAGCGATGATCCTGCCCCCGCCTGAACCGCCCTCGGGACCAAGATCCACGATCCAGTCGGCGGTTTTGATGACCTCGAGATTATGCTCGATGACAATCACCGTGTTGCCCTGGTCAACAAGAGTATGGAGCACTTCCATCAGCTTGCGGATATCCTCGAAATGCAGCCCGGTCGTGGGTTCGTCGAGGATATAGAGTGTCTTACCCGTTGCCCGGCGTGACAGTTCCTTGGACAGCTTCACCCGTTGAGCTTCACCGCCGGAGAGTGTCGTCGCCGCCTGGCCGATCTGGACATATCCAAGCCCGACCTGATCCAGGGTCACAAGCTTGTCACGGATCGACGGCACCGCCATGAAAAACTCCACGCCTTCCTCGACCGTGAGGGCGAGCACGTCGGCAATGGATTTCTCCTTGTAGGTGATCTCAAGCGTTTCCCGGTTGTAGCGCTTGCCCTTGCAGACATCGCACTGGACATAAACGTCCGGCAGGAAGTGCATCTCGATCTTGATGACGCCGTCGCCCTGACAGGCCTCGCAACGGCCGCCTTTCACGTTGAAAGAAAAGCGCCCGGCTTTGTAGCCGCGCGTCTTGGCTTCCGGCAAGCCGGCGAACCAGTCCCGGATTGGCGTGAAGGCGCCGGTATAGGTCGCGGGGTTCGAGCGCGGCGTGCGGCCGATCGGCGACTGATCGATATCCACGACCTTGTCGATGAACTCGAGTCCGTGAATTTCGTCGTACGGTCCCGGATGCTCGCGGGCGCCATGCAGCTTCTTGGCAATGGCTTTCCACAGGGTCTCAATGATCAGGGAAGACTTGCCGCCGCCGGAAACCCCGGTGATGCAGGTCATGGTACCGAGCGGGATCGAGACCGTGACATCGTCCAGATTGTTCGCCGTAGCGCCGGTCAGCCGGATATGCCGCTTCTTGGTCGCTTTACGCCGCTTTGCCGGGATCGGCACCTGGCGAAGGCCAGTGAGGTACTGCCCTGTCAGGCTCTGCGGTGCCCGCATGACTTCTTCCGGCGTGCCGGCGGCAACCACGGTACCGCCATGAACGCCTGCGCCGGGGCCCATATCGACCACATAGTCGGCGGCCCGGATCGCATCCTCGTCATGCTCCACCACGAGCACGGTGTTACCGAGATTGCGCAACCGGACGAGGGTGGTCAGCAGCCGGTCATTATCCCTCTGGTGCAAACCGATGGAGGGTTCATCCAGTACATAGAGCACGCCGGTCAGGCCGGAGCCGATCTGGGAGGCGAGGCGGATACGCTGGCTTTCGCCGCCTGACAGAGTGCCTGACGCCCGCGACATGGTGAGGTAGTCGAGCCCGACATTGTTAAGAAAACCAAGACGTTCGTTGATTTCCTTCAGGATGCGCTCGGCAATCTCCGCCTGCTGTCCCGTCAGGCTTTCACTCAACCCGGTGAACCATTTCACCGCCTCGGAGATCGACAGCTCCGTCAGCTCACTGATATTGCGGCCTTCGATTTTCACCGCCAGCGCTTCAGGTTTCAGACGCTGCCCGTGACAGACCTCGCATGGTGCCACGGATTGATATTTGGAAAGCTCTTCACGGCTCCAGGCGGAATCGGTCTCCCGGAAACGCCGCTCCATATTCGGCACCAGCCCTTCGAAGGGCTTGTTGGTTTGATAGCTACGCAGTCCGTCGTCGAAGGTCATCACCACGCGTTCGCTACCTGTACCGTAGAGCAGGGCGCGCTGCGCCATTTCGGGCAGATCCTTGAACGGGGTGTCGAGAGAGACATCCAGATGCTTCGCCAGACTCTCCAGGGATTGCATGTAATATTTCGAGGAGGAGCCGGCCCATGGCGCAATGGCCCCCTTGCGCAGGGTCTTACTGCCGTCCGGAACAATCAGGTCCGGGTCAAAATACATGCTGTTGCCGAGCCCGTCGCAGGTCGGGCAGGCGCCAAAGGGATTATTGAAGGAAAACAGCCGCGGCTCGATCTCGTCAATGGTGAAGCCGGAAACCGGGCAGGCGAACTTGGCAGAGAAAGTCTTGCGCTCACCGCTGGACGCGTCCTCGGCAATCAGCAGGCCGTCCGACAGTTCCAGCGCGGTCTCCACGGAATCGGCGAGCCGGGTGCCTATACCTTCACGGACGACGAGCCGGTCCACCACCACTTCGATATTGTGTTTCAGCTTCTTGTTCAGCGCCGGTACGTCATCGATTTCATAAAGTTCGCCATTGACCTTGAGGCGCTGGAAGCCCTGCTTGCGCAGCTCCGCCATTTCCTTGCGATACTCACCCTTGCGGCCACGCACGATCGGCGCCAGCAGGTAAAGCCGGGTGCCTTCTTCCATCTCGAGAATCAGGTCGACCATCTGGCTGACAGTCTGGCTCTCGATCGGCAGGCCGGTCGCGGGCGAGTAGGGGATACCGATCCGGGCATAGAGAAGCCGCAGATAATCGTAGATCTCCGTCACCGTGCCAACCGTGGAGCGCGGGTTCCGGGACGTTGTCTTCTGCTCGATGGAGATCGCCGGTGACAGACCCTCGATCAGGTCCACGTCCGGTTTCTGCATCAGCTCCAGGAACTGCCGGGCATAGGCCGACAGGCTCTCGACATAGCGGCGTTGCCCTTCGGCATAGATTGTATCGAAGGCCAGCGAGGATTTGCCGGAACCGCTCAACCCGGTCAGAACCGTCAGGCTGTTCCTCGGTATGGAGACATCGACGCTTTTCAGGTTGTGCTCGCGGGCACCCTGGACACGGATATCTTTAGGTTCGGAAGAGGCTGACATTGGCGGAATCCGGACTAAGAACGAAACAGAAACATTTATACGGTGCGCAGCCGGTCTTGACCACCCGCATTTTGCAGGTGCAGCAAATCCCGAGGATTGACGCCCTGAAAGCATCACGACTGGATTAGCCGCTTCGGATATGGGACAGTCCGGCAAACAAATTCGCAGAGTGGAAATAGAACCATGGCAGGCAGCGTCAATAAGGTCATCCTTGTCGGCAATCTCGGACGCGATCCGGACATCCGGAGCATGCAGGACGGCAACAAGGTCGTGAACCTCTCGGTCGCAACCTCGGAATCCTGGCGCGACCGCAATAGTGGTGAGCGCAAGGAGAAGACCGAATGGCACCGGGTGGTGATCTTTAACGAGAACCTCGCAAAGGTCGCCGAGCAGTATCTCCGCAAGGGCTCGAAAATTTATGTCGAGGGCCAGTTGCAGACCCGCAAATGGACCGACCAGTCGGGCGTCGAAAAATACAGCACCGAAATCGTGTTGCAGCGCTTCCGTGGCGAGCTGCAGATGCTCGACGGCCGTAATGAAGGCGGTGGCGGCCAGGGCGGCGGCTATGGCGGTGACGACGGTTACAATCAGGGCGGCGGTTACGGCGGCGGCTCTGGAGGCGGGAACCAGGGTGGCGGTTATGGCGGCGGAGGCAGCGGCCCGGCACCGGCGGGCGGCCCGGGTGATCTCGATGACGAGATCCCGTTCTAGGCACTGCTCATATTTCAGGGAAAAGCCCGGGCCGCTCAGCAGCCCGGGCTTTTCTTTGCCTGCAAGGCAAAGAGATGGCCGTTATCAATTTTGACAATGACGGCATCCGGATTATCGATTTCCAGAATGGCTTTCGTTGTGGCCCCAATCTCCCGAACCAACACAGGGGGATTCACAAATGGCGCAACACGCAATTCTGAAACGGGAAATCAAGGCACTGGTCTTTGACCAGTACGGTACGGTCGTCGATATGCAATCGGGCCTGACCGAGATTGCCACTCCCTTCCTCAAGGACAAAGGCTGGGACGGCGAGGCGCACCGCTTCGTCACATGGTGGCGCCGGACTCATTTCGAAAACTCGATGATCGATGCGCTCTGTGATCGCGGTCACACGCCCTATCGTCAGATAGGCCATCGGGCGGTTTCGTTCGTCCTCGATCGTTGCGGAGTTGAATACAGGCAGGCCGAGGTGGAATGGCTTGTATCGGAGATCGAAAAGCTTCGCCCGTTCCCGGATGTCCTTGCCGCGCTGGCGAAACTTCGGGCGGCCGGATACAAGCTGATCATCCTGTCGAACGGGGACAGCGACATGCTGAAAGCAGCCGGTCCCTATATAGGTTTCGATTTTGATGACGTGATCTCGGTCGACCAGGCCGGTTATTTCAAACCGCACTGGAAAACCTACGCCAAGGCAGAGGAATTATCCGGCCTCGACCGGTCAGGCTGCCTCTTCGTCGCCAATCACGCCTTCGACTGTATCGGTGCGAAATCCTATGGCATGCGAGCTGCCTTCATCGACAGGCGCAAGAGGCCGTTCGGCGAAACACCGCATCAGCCGGATCTGATCGTCTCTGATTTCACCGAACTCGCGGACACGATGTGCGGGGCTAGCCGTGAGACCGCTTGACGGGATTCGTGTCGTCGATCTGACGCGGGTTGTCTCGGGACCGTTCTGCACAATGCAGCTTGGCGATTTCGGCGCCGAGGTGATCAAGATCGAGCGTCCGGGGAAGGGGGATGACGCGCGGGCTTTCGCTCCGCCCTATCAGGGCGATCAGTCCGCCTATTTCCTGTCCGTGAACCGGAACAAGAAAAGCGTCGTTCTTGATCTCAAGTCGGATAGGGACAAGGAAGAGCTCTGGCGCCTGATCGATGCCAGCGATGTCCTGGTCGAGAATTTCAGGCCGGGTGTCATGGACCGGCTGGGTTTCGGGTATGACGCGGTGAGACAGCGCCGGCCGGAGCTTGTCTATGCCTCGATTTCCGGATTTGGCGATACCGGCCCCGGGCGGGATCGGCCGGGATATGATGTTATCATCCAGGGAGAGGCCGGATTGATGGACCTGACCGGCCCGGAAGATGGTGCTCCCTATAAAGTTGGCACCTCAATCGCTGACCTGACGGCCGGCCTCACGGCATCGCAGGCGATTATGGCTGCGCTCTATGCCCGTCAACGGGATGGAGCGGGCCAGCATGTGCAGATCTCCATGTATGAGACTGTGGCTTCGCTGCTGACATTCAATGCCGGGATCTATTTTGCCACGGGCGAACCGCCAAGGCGGCGCGGAAATGCGCATCCGACGATTGTTCCCTACGAAACCTTCAAGGCCGCCGATGGTTGGATCAATCTGGGGATCGCCAATGACGGTTTGTGGCGTGCTTTCTGCGGCGCCATCGATCGCCCGGAGCTTGCCGCTGACGAACGGTTCGCGGGCGCGGAGGACCGGGTGCGCAACAGGGATGTGCTGACACCTCTTGTCACCGCAATCATTGCCGGGCGGGACAGGGACGAGTGGCTGGAATTATTGCAGCCGCTTGGTCTTCCCTGCGGTGCAATCCGGACCGTTGCCGAGGTTTGCGACAGCGAGATTCTGGAGATGCGCGGCATGATCGCCGGTATGCCCCATGCAAGCGCGGGTACGGTGAGAAACATCAAAAACCCGGCACGAATGAGCCGGACTCCTCTCGATATCTATGAAGCCCCGCCCATACTCGGGGAACATACGGAAGAGGTTCTCTCTGGCTTGCCGGAACGGAATAGCTGAGGCCGGACAACATGGCCCTGTCACGATAAGATGCGTGGATGAGCCTGCACAAAACCGATTTCAATCTTCTGAAGGCTTTCGATGCCCTGATGCAGACCCGCCATGTCACGCGGGCGGCGCAACTTGCCGGGATCGGGCAGCCGGGCATGAGTGCGGCGCTGAGCCGTCTTCGGGAGACATTTCAGGATGATCTGCTGGTCAGGCAGGGCGGAGAAATGGTTCCGACCCCGCGCGCCCTGGCCCTGGAGCCGGATATCCGGCGGGTGTTGCGGGAGATCGGGCGTCTGGTCGAGGAGCCCGACAATTTTGATCCGCGTGCCAGCACCCGCTGTGTGCCGATCAGGCTCTCGGATCTGCTGTCACGGCTGTTGCTGCCAGGGTTGCTTGAGTGTCTCAGTCGTGACGCACCGGGGATGGAGCTGGAAATTCTGCATCTGAGCCCGGATGCGACGGTCGATGCGCTGGAGCAGAATCGCATCGAGCTTGCCGTCAGTACGGATCTGCGCGCGCCGAAATCGATCCGAAGTGAGTTTTTCTTCAGGGACCGCGTGGTTATTGCCGCGCGCGGGGACCATCCGGACCTTGTCCGGCTCGGAACGCTGGAAGGGTTTCTTGCGACATCACAGATCAAGGTCGCGCAGAGCCCGATCGATGACCGTTTCGCCGATCGTCAGCTTGCCAGCCTTGGGCGCCGGCGGCACGTCCGGGCGACGGTGCCGCACTGGCTTGCGGTTCCGGACATTGTGGCGCAATCCGATCTGGTCGCGATCCTGCCGCACAGCATCGCCAGTAAGACACAGGCACAATATGGCCTGGCGCTGCTCGAGCCGCCTTTTCCGGATACCACCTTCGATTGGTCGCTCTACTGGCATCGCCGCCTTGCCGACGACCCGGCAATCCTCTTCCTGCGTGAGAGAATCATGCGCATCCGTCCTGACTGATCGGCGCATTGCGGGCTGCAACCTTGCCAATCAGTCTGAAACTTCATACTGAGTGATCCTGTTTTCGCAAGGGCACGGGCAAAACAGAGCCATGCGTGAACCGCTCGGGGGAGAGAGCAATGGATCGCTTTCAGGAAGCCAACAGGCAGAAATGGAACGAGCTGGCGGAGGTGAACTACACCTCGCGGAACAGCGACTATGGCGTAGAGGCCTTCCTCGGTGGCTCCGACAATACGCGTGACCTGCATAAGACGGAACTGGAGGAACTGGGCTCAGTCGAGGGCCTGGATATCCTGCATCTGCAATGTCATTTCGGGATGGACACGCTGCTGCTGGCCCAGAAGGGCGCTAAAAGTGTGACCGGGCTGGATTTCTCTCCCGTGGCCATCAAGCAGGCGCGAGAGCTGGCGGAGAAGGCGGGCATTGAAGCAACCTTCGTTGAAGGAAATGTCTACGACGCTCCATCCCTGATCGATGGTGTTTACGATCTGGTTTTCGTCAGTTGGGGGACGATCTGCTGGCTGCCCGACATCGAGGGCTGGGCAAAAGTCATCTCGCATTTTGTGAAGCCCGGCGGCCGATTCTATTTTCTGGACCAGCATCCGGTCATCTTGAGCTTTGACGATCACGCACCTGCGCCGCATGCGCCGGTCTATGATTATTTCCACAAGCCGGACCCGATATCTTTCGACGATACCGCTGTTTATTCGGACGAAAACGCGGCTTTGAAGACAAAACGATCCTATGAATGGACCCATCCGGTCGGTGAAGTCGTGACCGCTTTGGTCGATGCCGGGCTGCGGATTGAATACCTGCATGAGTTCGATACGGTGGCCTGGAAGGCGCTGGCTTTCATGGAGCCGTGCGAGGGTGGTCTGTACCGTTTGCCCGAAGGCATGCCACGGCTTCCGCTAAGTTATTCAATATCGGCTCGCAAGCCATTGTAATAAAGCAATAATTCCGGACGAAAAAAACGCCGTAAAGATTGTTCCTTCGTTACCGTTCTGTTATAAATTCAAGGACTCTGAAGGTCCTGGCGGAGGGCTGACGTTTAAACGGGTACCGCCGCCGTCGACAGGGACGTAACTAACCGGAAATCGCGTGAATTGACCTCATCCGAATCCTCCTCATTCGACATTTCGCCTGTCTCCATCGAAGACGAAATGAAGCGCTCCTATCTCGATTACGCGATGAGCGTGATCGTCTCGCGGGCGCTCCCCGATGTACGTGACGGCCTGAAACCGGTTCATCGCCGGATTCTCTATGCCATGAAGGAGGGCGGATACGACTGGTCCAAGCCCTACCGTAAATCGGCGAACATCGTCGGTGCCGTCATGGGGCAGTATCACCCGCACGGCGACAGCGCGATCTATGACGCGATGGTCCGCATGGCGCAGGAATTCTCCATGCGCCTGCCGCTGGTCGACGGCCAGGGTAACTTCGGCTCGATGGACGGCGATCCGGCCGCGGCCATGCGTTATACCGAAGCACGCCTCGCGAAATCCGCCGAGGGTCTGCTCCGCGATATCGACAAGGATACGGTCGACTACATCGCGAACTATGACGAAACGACGACCGAACCCAGTGTTCTGCCTGCCGAATATCCGAACCTGCTGGTGAACGGTGCCGGCGGTATCGCCGTCGGCATGGCCACGAATATTCCGCCGCACAATCTGGGCGAGGTTATCGACGCCTGCTGTGCCTATGTGGACAATCCGGGAATCACCATTGATGAGCTGATCGAGATCGTGCCGGGCCCGGATTTCCCGACCGGCGCCATGATCCTCGGTAAGAACGGTATCCGCGACGCCTATCATACCGGGCGCGGCTCGGTGATGATGCGGTCCAAGGCGGATATTCAGGAAATCCGCAAGGATCGTCACGCTATCGTCGTCAGCGAAATCCCTTATCAGGTGAACAAATCCCGCCTGATGGAGCGTATCGCTGAACTTGTGCGCGAAAAAACCATCGAAGGCATCGCCGAGTTGCGGGACGAGAGTGACCGCGACGGGGTGCGCGTCGTTGTCGAGCTCAAGCGAGATGCCGTGCCGGACGTGGTGCTGAGCCAGCTCTACCGTTTCACCCCGCTACAGACCAGCTTCGGCGTCAATATGCTGGCGCTGAATGGCGGCAAGCCGGAACAGATGAATCTGCGCGACGTGATCGTTGCCTTCATTGCGTTCCGCGAAGTCGTCATTACCCGGCGGACCCGCTTCCTTCTGCGCAAGGCGCGGGACCGGGCGCATGTCTTGGCCGGTCTGCTGGTCGCCGTGAACAATATCGATGAGGTGATCCGGGTAATCCGGGCTTCCCGCGATGCGGCGGATGCCCGCGAGCAGTTGATGGGCCGGGACTGGCCGGCGGAGGATGTCGAGGAATTCATCGGCATCATCGATGACCCGGGACACAAGGTCGTCGACGGCAAATACCGCCTGTCCGATGCCCAGGTCCGCGCCATTCTGGAGTTGCGTCTGCAACGCCTGACCGGGATGGAACGCGACAAGCTGATCGAGGAAACCAAGGAACTGGCGTCCAAGATCGCCGGGTACCTGGAAATCCTGCAGTCACGCCAGCGCATGATGGAAGTGCTGCGCGAGGAGCTGGTCGCAGCCAAGGAAGCCTACGCCACACCGCGCCGGACCGAACTTGTCGATGCCGAGTTCGAGCACGACATGGAAGACCTGATCCAGCGTGAAGACATGGTCGTTACGGTCAGCCATAACGGCTATATCAAGCGCGTGCCGCTTTCGACCTACAGATCCCAGAAGCGTGGTGGCAAGGGCCGTTCCGGTATGGCCACACGGGACGAGGATTTCGTCAGTCGGCTGTTCGTCGCCAACACCCACACGCCGATTCTCTTCTTCACCTCGCGCGGCATGGTCTATCAGATGAAGACCTACCGCCTGCCGATCGGCACCCCGCAATCGCGGGGCAAGGCGCTGGTGAATCTGCTTCCGCTGGAGCCAGGGGAGTGGATCCAGACCATCATGCCGATGCCAGCGGAAGAGGAAGAATGGGCGGGCATGCACATCATGTTCGCGACCTCGGCAGGCACCGTGCGCCGGAACGCGCTGTCCGACTTCACCAACATCAAGCGCAACGGCAAGATCGCCATGCGGCTTGATGAAAATGATCGTCTGATCAATGTGCAGCCCTGCATGGAGGAGGACGATGTCTTCCTGACCACACGGGACGGCAAGGCGATTCGCTTCCGGGCAACCGATGTCCGGCTGTTCCGCGGCCGTGATTCGCTTGGTGTTCGCGGGATCCGGCTTGGCGCGGGTGACGAGGTCGTCTCGATGTCGATCCTGCACCATGTCGATTATCAGGATATTCCTGATTCCGATGTGCTGGAGCGCGACGTTTACCTGAAACTTGCCGGGCAGATGCGCCGGGCAACGGGTGAAGGCGACGAGGAGATCGATTCTCCGGCGGCAACCGGTTCTCTGACACCGGAGCGATTCGCACAGCTCGGAGCGGAAGAGGAATTCATCCTCACGCTCACTGAAAGCGGGCTTGGCAAACGGACATCCGCCCACGAATACCGGATCACCAACCGGGGCGGGCAGGGTATCGCGAATATGGAGCTCACCAAGCGCAGCGGCGGTGTCGTCGCCGCGTTCCCGGTGACAGACAATGATCAGATCATGCTTGTGACCGACGGCGGACAGGTGATTCGCTGTGCGGTCGGTGAAATCAGCATCACTGGGCGGAGAACCCAGGGTGTCTGGGTCTTCCGCGTCGATGAAGGCGAAAAAGTCGTATCCGTGGGCCTGGCTGGCGACGAAAACGGAGACGATGTGGAAGTGGAAGGTGAGGAAGAAACCGGCATCGACGAAGGCGGCAACGGAGATACCGCCGAGAGCTAACGGGGGACTTGGAAACATGAGGATTGGGGTTTATCCAGGCACGTTCGACCCTATTACGAACGGGCATCTGGACATCATCCGGCGTGGCAGCAAACTGGTCGATAAACTGATCGTTGCCGTTGCGCGCAATGCTGGCAAAGGCCCGCTTTTCAGCCTGGATGAACGGGTTGAGATGGTGCAGGACGAAATCGACAAACTGAACGAATCCTATAAGGGGGATGGCGTTCATGGCGAGATCGTCGTTGTCTCTTTCGGCAACCTTCTGATGCATTTTGTTGAACAAAATGGTGCCGCGACCATCATACGCGGCCTGCGGGCGGTTTCGGATTTCGAGTATGAATTCCAGATGGTTGGGATGAATGCCCGTCTGAATGCCGACGTTGAAACCGTGTTTCTCATGGCATCTGACCGCAACCAGTTTATCTCGTCGCGGCTGGTCAAGGAGATCGCGAACATGGGCGGTGCGATCGATCAGTTCGTGCCCGAACACGTGGTCGCGCGGGTCGAGGACAAGTTCCAGTAACAGGAACAAAAAAAACTTTCCGGAAGAGGTTGACCGGGCCGCGCTGTTTGCATAGGTTCCGGCTTCCTTTCGGGGGCGCGTAGCTCAGCTGGTAGAGCATCTGACTTTTAATCAGACGGTCACAGGTTCGAACCCTGTCGCGCTCACCATTCCTCCGAATTTTCAGACGCTGCACCGATACGCCTCGAATAATGAGAGCGTTCAGGGGTATGTATTATCCTCTTGGTGTGAGGCGCGGGCCTCTCATTCGTTTTATACCCGCTAAATTCCTGAAAAAATCCTGATCATTAAAACTAGGGCGCAATGGATGAAAGACAGTCCGATGTTGTCGCCTAAACTCGTAAATTAAGAATGGAAAGACTATTTAAATAAAATTTTCCCCATTTTGGCGGAAAGAGAGCTCAGCCTATTTGACTTGAATTTTGAGCCTTTTTCTTGGAGAATCACCGTGAATTGTACTTACAAAGCACCGATTTAGCAGAGATCTCGCTTGCTAAGCTTTGTCCAAACACCAGATTGCGTATATTAGAATAAATATCGCACCAGATAGCGCCATTGTGGCGCTCTGAAGAAAAGGGATTCGAGCGTGGGGCTTTTTGACTTCCTCAAAGTCAGGACCAAGGGTCCAGCCAGGCCAACCAAGGCCCAGGGCATCAAAAGCGTCAAGGCCAAGGGAAAGCTCGAGGCTTGCGGAATCGTGAAAATCGACAGCTTCACGTTTGTCGTGAAGGACTACAATCTGAAGGGCTTCATTATTGAACCCTACGACAAGGATGTGCTGATCAAGAGTCAGCGCTTCCGTTTCGAGATTGATGTGTCGAAGGGCAATCACAAGATGAAGGGGCAGGCGGAAGCGGTCGTGACCAAGATTACGGATAACGCTCTGGCCGCCGCATTTACGATCAAGCCATACGATCACTAGAGAACCTAAAACCCGTTTAGGCTATATTCTTACGGTCAGGTTCGGGCAGAACACCGGCGCATGAACCGGGATGCCGCCGACAGGGAGTTTCATCATGGATGAACGTAAGAAGCTGCTCATGATGATGCGGGAGATCCGCAAGAAGATTGATCCCCGGGTCCTGGAACAGGCTCGGCAGGCCGCGCTGTCCCAGATGGGGAAACAGCCGGAGCCGCCGCAGGACAATGAAGCTTCCCGGTTGTTCAAACTGGCGCGCGAGGATAATGGCGCCCGGAAGAGCGAAGTCCTCGCCTATCTCGAGAAGAAATTCCGCAGCAAGCTGAATTAAAGAGCTTATCCGGCAAGTTTCGTGATTGCCGATTCCAGCCGCTCATAATCTCCCATCTCGTTGTAAATCTGCGCCGAAAGACGGCACCAAAGCGTGCCGGTCAGGGCATTGATCGGTATCTGGACCCGGAATTCATCGACCAGGCGGTTTCGAAGCGCATCGGCATCGCCCAGGGTCGTCCCGAGCCCGTCCGGAAGGCGGACCATGGCTATCGAGCCGGTAAGGGCCGGACCGGCACCGCGCCCGGTCTTCCAGGCAGCGGCAAGCATGTCTGCCGCATCGTTCACAAGAGCATGATTGTGCGACCGGATCCGTGCCGGGCCATGGGCGTCCATGAAAGCCAGCACGCTTGGCATGCAGAGCATGCTGGATGCATCGCGGGTACCGACATAGTCGAACTCGACCGTATATCCTTCTTCATACCAATGAGATATCGCAAGCGGGTGCATGTCATCGCGGCGGGCTTCGGCACTCCAAAGGAACCCGCTCCCTTTCGGCGCGAACATCCATTTATGGCAATTGCCGGTGTACCAGTCACAGGGGATCTGGGAGATATCCAGGTCGAGCATGCCAGGCGCATGGGCGCCATCGACCAGCACCAAGGCTCCCGCCTCACGCGCGGCTGCCGCCATTTCAGCAAGCGGCATCACCAAGGCGGTCGGCGATGTGACATGATCAATGATAACCAGTGCAGGAGCCGGGGTTAGCGCCGCCTTGAAAGCCGCGAGAATCTCTTCCGCCGATGCGACCGGGAAGGGCAGTGCGACATCCCGCAGAATCCAGCCATTGCGTTTGCAGTTATGGCGCACTGCATTCCTGACCGCGCCATAGGTCTGGTCGGTGATGAGAATCCCGGCGCCCGCCGGCAATTGAAGCTCGCGCAGGATTGCGTTCACGGCCTGGGTAACGTTCTCGACCAGGACCACACCATCCGCTTCGACACCAAGCCTTGGCGCCAGCGCCTCGGCTGCGGCCCGCATCGCCGGTTTGTATTCGCGGCGCATGAACCGGCTCGGTTCCAGCTCCAGGCGGTCCTGCCAAACCCGCTGTGCGGCCAGCACGGATACCGGCGTGGCTCCGTAAGAGCCATGATTCAGATGAGCGTAATCGCGCTCCAGCATGAAGGCGGTTCGGGCCGCTTTGCCGAATCCGGCAAAGGCGTCATTCGGGTGGAGAGATGTATCCATGAAACTCACTCTGGTATGGTCGCGCCAGAATGGCACGATCAAACAATGACATGACCAGGGATGGGGCGAAAGAGCATGTTCGAGGGCTTTGAAAGACGCCGGATTGCGACCTCCGGAACAGAAATCGAACTGGTGGTTGGCGGTAATGGCCCCGGCCTTCTCCTGCTGCACGGCTATCCGCAAACCCATGTCATCTGGCACAAGGTCGCGCCGATCCTCGCCGAGAAATTCACTGTCGTAGCGCCTGATTTGCGCGGTTATGGCGACAGCGGTAAGCCGGAGACCGATGCCGCGCATACTCCATATTCCAAGCGGGAGATGGCGCGGGATCAGGCGGAAGTCATGTCAGCGCTCGGAATTGATACATTTGCCGTGGTCGGGCACGACCGTGGTGCCCGCGTCGGTCACCGGCTTGCGCGGGATCACCGGGAAAGGGTGAGCAAGCTCTGCACGCTCGATATCTGCCCGACACTGGATATGTACGAGACGACCGATATGGCCTTCGCGGCGGCGTACTATCACTGGTTCTTTCTGATTCAGCCGGCCGATTATCCGGAGCGAATGATCGGGCAGGATCCGGCTTTCTATCTGTCGAAAAAGCTGAAATTTCTGGCCGATGGCACCGCCATCACGCCTGAAGCCATGGCTGAATATCAGCGTTGCTTCGCCATGCCCGGAACGATCCATGCCAGTTGTGAGGATTACCGGGCCGCCGCGACCATAGATCTGGAGCATGACCGGGCGGATCGTGACCAGTTGCTCGATATTCCGATCCACGCGCTCTGGGGCGAAAAGGGGATTATCGGCCGCTTCTACGAGCCGCTTTCCGTCTGGCAGCGTTATACGACCGGTGTGGTCACCGGGTGCGCCGTGCCTTCGGGGCACTATATCCCGGAGGAGGTTCCTGACCGGTTGATCTCGGAGCTGGCCGGCTTTCTCGACAGTTAAGCGAACCGTTTGCGTCGCCGCGCTTCGTCCCTATATGGTCAGGCGAGGGCACTGAGCATCGGGCGGCATTCCACATGACTAAAGAGAAGAACCCGGGCGTTGTCCGGCCAACTGTTTTCGGCCGGATGCGCGCTTATATGTTCGCCGGCATTCTGGTGACGGCACCTATCGGGATTACACTCTACCTGACCTGGGTTATCGTCCATTTCATCGATAATCAGGTGATGCCGTTGATCCCGCGGCAATATAATCCGGAAAATTTCCTGCCGTTCTCCGTTCCCGGCATAGGCCTGATCGTGATGCTGATCAGCCTGACCCTGATCGGCTGGCTGACGGCCGGTATTCTGGGCCGCTGGATGATTCGCTTCAGCGAGCATCTTCTGGCCCGCATGCCGGTTGTCCGTAATGTCTACAGCGCCATCAAGCAGATCATGGAAACCGTGATGGCGCAGCAGTCGAACGCCTTCCGGGAAGTGGTCCTGATTGAATATCCCCGGCGCGGCATCTGGGCGGTCGGTTTCATCACCGGCGGCACGGTTGGTGAAGTTCAGCATGTGACGGACGACACGATGGTGAACGTCTTCCTGCCGACCACGCCGAACCCGACCTCCGGTTTTCTCCTGTTTCTGCCGGACAGGGACGTCTATCGCCTCTCCATGACCGTGGAAGAGGGAATCAAGATGGTGATTTCAGCGGGTATTGTGACACCGCCGGATCGCCGTCCGGCGGAAGAACAGGCAAAGCCGGTTATTCATGTTGAAAGCGAACCGGGCTCTGGTGACGCTAAAGCCTAGCCGCCGCGCAAATAGCGGATCGCTGCATCCCGTTCGAACAGGTATAGCAACACCCGGAGCGCTTCGCCGCGTTCGCCCTTGAGATCGGGATCGTTGTTCAGCACCAGACGGGCATCGTCACGTGCGGCGGCCAGCAGCTCGCTGTGTGCGGCGAGGTCCGCCAGTCTGAATGTCGGCAGGCCGCTCTGCTTGGTGCCCAGGATTTCGCCCGCGCCGCGCAGCTTCAGATCCTCCTCCGCGATCCGGAAACCGTCTTCGGTATCGCGCATCACGGCCAGCCGTGCCCGGCCGGTTTCCGAAATCGGGGAGCCGAACAGCAGCAGACAGGTCGAGGCCGCGCTCCCCCGGCCAACCCGGCCGCGTAGCTGATGCAGCTGTGCCAGCCCGAAGCGCTCCGCATGCTCGATCACGATGACCGTCGCGGCAGGCACGTCGACTCCGACCTCGATCACCGTGGTGGCGACCAGGATATCCAGCGGACCGTTTTTGAACTGGTCCATCACCGCGTCTTTTTCCGCTGCTTTCATCTTGCCGTGCACGAGGCCGACGCGATCCGGATAAAGCCGGCTCAGATGCTGGAACCGTTCCTCGGCGGCGGCAACGTCCAGCTTTTCGGATTCCTCCACCAGTGGGCAAACCCAATAGGCCTTGTCGCCGGAGGCAGCCTTGCGGCCGATGGCCTCGGCGACCTCCGCAAGACGATTGAGCGGGATGGTGCGTGTGTCGATCGGCTGGCGTCCCGGCGGCTTTTCGTTAAGGCGCGAGACGTCGAGATCCCCATAGGCGGTCATGGTCAGCGTTCTGGGTATCGGTGTTGCCGTCATGACCAGCGTATCGACCGCGAGGCCCTTCTCGCCAAGGCTCATGCGTTGATGCACCCCGAAGCGGTGTTGCTCGTCGATCACCGCCAGCGCCAGATCCTTGAAAGCCACGCTTTCCTGAAACAGGGCGTGGGTGCCAACGGCTATATCGACGGCACCCTCGGCGATCTCGGCGACCAGTTTTTCCCTTGCCTTGCCCTTGTCCCGGCCGGTCAGCACCGCGATCCGTACGCCGGCTGCTTCCGCCAGCGGCTGCATGGAAGCGAAATGCTGCCGTGCCAAGATCTCCGTCGGCGCCATCAGCGCGGCCTGAGCGCCGCATTCGACCGCGTTCAGCATGGCCAGCAGCGCGACGACCGTTTTACCGCTGCCAACATCACCCTGGATCATCCGCAACATGCGCTCCGGCGCGGCCATGTCCCGATAGATATCGGTCAACGCCGTCGCCTGAGCCGTTGTCAGCGTGAATGGCAGGGCCTGTTCGGCCGTCCGGCGCAACTGGCCGTCACCCGTCAGTGCACGGCCCTTCTGGCGCTTCTGGTGCGCCCGGACCAGTGCGAGGGCCAACTGGTTCGCCAACAGCTCGTCATAGGCAAGGCGCCGCCTTGGCTGGGCGTGCGGGTCGATATCCTCCAGCGAGCCGGGTGCATGGGCGGCGAGCAATGCTTCCCGCCAGGCCGGGAACTGCTGTACGGCAAGGAAAGGCTTGTTGCCCCATTCGGGCAATTCCGGAACACCCGCGAGCCCGGCCGTGATGGCCTTGCGCAGGGTTTTCTGGGTCAGGCCGCCGGTCAGCGGGTATGTCGGCTCCACCCGCATGATGCTCTGGACGTCATCCGCCGGCACCATGTGATCCGGATGGGTCATCTGTGCCCGGCCGTTGAAATGTTCGACCTTGCCGCTGACGGCACAGCGCGTGCCGACGGGAAGCATCTGCGCCACATAGTCCGGTTTTGCATTGAAGAAGATGATGTCGAGCTGACCGCTCTCATCTTCGGCCAGGACCCGGTAAGGCTGCTTCCGGCTGCGACCCGGCCGGTGCTCGACTATGCTGACGATCAGGGTGGCGATGACATCGTCCGGCGCCCCGGAGATCCGGGGATTGAAGCGGCGATCTATAATGCCGCTCGGCAGGTGCCAGAGCAGATCCAGCACCGCGCGCCCGGCCAGAGTCTCCAGCAATTTCGCGATACGCGGGCCGACGCCGGGAAGGCGGGTCGTATCGGCAAAAAGGGAATAGAGAATTTCCGGTCGCAAATTACTCGCCGATGCTATTAAGGGCGCGGCTTGGAGCCGCTGGCCGTTGTTCCGGGGGCTGACATGCCAGAACTTCGATTTATATCCTAGCGCAACGCGTTGACAAACAAGGAGTGCGCCGAATGACCGGTCTCGACGATAGGCGAAAAAAGCTGATCTACCGCAGCGCCTATACCGGCACCAAGGAAACCGACCTGCTGCTCGGCGCCTTTGCCCGCACCCATATTGCGGATCTTGATGAAGCAGGGCTCGACACGTATGAAACCCTTCTCGAAATTCCCGATCCGCGGCTCTACAAGTGGATTACCGGCCAGGAAGAAGCGCCGGAGGAATATGAAACGCCCATCCT